>DATKBG010000188.1:0-6973 GCA_035514255.1 Acidimicrobiia bacterium | reverse complement strand
CAACGGCCTCGTGTCCCCCGACGGAGCAGCTCTGAGCAACCTGTCCATTTGCTGGAACAACCCGGCGCCGGTTGCCGATACGACCCCGACCACGACCACGACCACGGTGGCTGGTGCTGACGAGAGCACCTCGACGACGGTGGTGGCTGGTGCTGACGAGAGCACCTCGACGACGGTGGTGGCTGGTCCTGACGAGAGCACCCCGACGCACACGTACTGCTTCCCGCCGTTGGCTGGTGCTGACGAGAGCACCCCGACGGGCGATAGCGCCACGACGGACGAGAGCGCCACAACGGACGAGAGCGCCACGACGGACGAGAGCGCCACGACGACGATGGTGGCTGGTGCTGACGAGAGTCCCACGAAGGACGAGACTCCCATGAAGGACGAGAGTCCCTCGACTGACGACAGCGCCACGACTGTGGCCGGTTCCGACGAGACCAGCACCACGGTGCTGGGACCGGACGAGTCCGAGCTGCCCGACACGGGCCCGGGCGAGGTCCTGGTTCTGCTGGCCGTCGGTCTCGGTCTGGCGTTGATCGGTTCGGGCTCCCTGGTGATCGCTGGCGATCGCCGTCGCGCCCTGTAATCCAAAGACGACAACCAGCAAAGAGGCGGCCCTTCGGGGCCGCCTCTTCGCGTCGCGGGAAGATTCTCGCCACACCGCTCGTTGTTCCATGGTGATCACCGATGCCCCAGCCACCGACCCGCGTCGGCGCCTCCTCATCGGGCTGTCCCTGCTCGGGGTCTACGTCATCTGGGGATCCACCTACCTGGCGATCAAGTACGGCCTCGAGGGGTTTCCGCCGTTCTTGCTGAACGGCATCCGGCTGCTCATCGCCGGCGCGCTCCTGTACCCGCTGGCATTGCGTTCGGGTCGCGCCCACCCGACGCCTCGCGAGTGGGCCGGCGCCGGGTTCATCGGTGGGGTGCTCTTCGTCGGTGGGCTGGGCCTGGTCACCATCGCCGAACACAACGGGATCGGGTCGGGGGTCGCCGCCTCGGTGATCGCGGTAATGCCGTTGTGGGCGGCGCTGTGGAGCGGCCTTCTGGGCCGGTGGCCTACCAGGCTCGAGTGGATCGGCCTGGCCGTTGGCTTCGTCGGGGTCGTCCTGCTGAGCCGGGAGGGGGACTTTCAGGCGTCCACCGTGGGGCTCGTGGCGATCATGGTTTCGCCGGTGCTGTGGGCCTTCGGGTCTGTGGTGGCGCGCCGGGTACCGATGCCGGCCGGGTTGATGGCGGCGGCCGCCCAGATGCTCGCCGGCGGCGCGTTGCTGTCACTCATCGGTTTGGTGAGCGGTGAATGGATCACCGAGGCGCCGTCGACGACGGCATGGTTCGCCATGGGCTATCTGATCATCTTTGGATCGCTGTTCGGTTACACCGCTTACTTTTATCTCCTGGTGACGGTTCGGCCCGCCGTCGCCACCTCATATGCCTATGTCAACCCGGTAGTAGCGGTGCTGCTGGGAGTCACCCTCGGGCGTGAGACCATCGGGGCCTGGGGGGTCGCCGGGCTGCCGGTGATCCTCGCCGGAGTCGCCCTGGTGGGAGCCGCCCAGCGAGCCTCGCGACGGGCACCGGCGGCCGCCTGAGCGACCGCAAACGCCCCTTTGTTGACCCCGGACCGCCATATGATGCCCGTCATGGAATCGGCCCCCCTGACTCAGGCGCGCCGCGTGGCGCTGGTCGCCATCGCTTTCGCGGTGCTCGGCACCGTTGTGCTGGTGCGCGCCACGGGTGCCGCTGGCTCGGTTGCCTGGGCCGACGTCGAGGCCGCCGAAGCCGAGCTCGCCGGGGCGCTCGCCGCGTTGCGCGCCGTCGAGGAGGAACTCGATGCCCTCGAAACCGAGCGATCGAGCCTGCTCAACGCCATTGAACGCCTCGAGCAGCGCGAACAGGAGATCGCCGACCAGGCGCTGCTCGAAGGCGCGACCATTCGGGATCGGATCGCCCGTATGTACATGACGGCTGGGGGCGCCATCAGCCGGGTCGCCGTCGTCGACATCACCGACTTCGCTACCCGCGTCGCCTACCTGGGGGCTATTTCCGACCGTGACCGCGAACTCGTGGTCCAGTTCGCGGTCACGGTGGCCGACCTCCAACTGCTGCGCCAGGGCGCCGAGGAGCGACTCGTCGAGACAGCCGACCGGGCCATCCGGCTCGCGGTCGTCGTCGAGGAGCGGACGGTCGACACCGACTCTGCTCGCGCTCGCCTGCGGACGGTTCGCGCCGAGTGGGACCGGTTCCAGGCCGAACAGGCCGCGGCTGCTGCTGAGGAGATCCGACGCCAGGAGGCGGAGCGTGAGGCCAGCGCCGGCGGAGGGACGACGACGAGCACAGCCGGCCAGACCGGGGGCAGCAGCGGCGGGGCCGGATCGACCACGACCACCACGACCATCGCATGGAATCCAGGAGCGGGTACCGCCCAGTGGCGTTCTCTGGTCGATGAGGTCTTCGCCAACTGGGGTCTCAACGCCACCTCCTGCGAGACCCGTAACGGCATCGAGTTCTGTGTGGGGCCGCAGGTCGACAACGCCATGAAGGTCATCCAGTGTGAGTCGAACGGGAATCCGATGGCGGTCAACTCCACCTCGGGCACGGCGGGGTTGTTCCAGAACCACCCCGCCTACTGGCAGTCGCGGGTCAACTTCATTCGCTCCCACCACTCGGACAAGGCACCGAACCTGCCGGCCGACGCCTCGATGTTCAATCCCGAGCACAACATCACCGTGGCCGCATTCCTGGTGTGGGACAACCGAGAGATCCTGCTGGGACGGCGATCCGGAGGCTCGATAGGCGGGCATCCGTGGCCCGAGTTCAACTTCGACATGTACTACACCGGCCAGTCCAACGGCCACAGCGGACCGCTCGCCTACGGCTACAGCGTGTCGGGCAAGGGTCCTCAGCCGTGGGGCCACTGGGTCGGGTGCGGGTCCACCAAACCTACCAACGCCCTTGGCGACAGCGGGATCCCGTGGACCTGGCCCGCCGGACAGAACCTCTACGACAGCGGATGGATCCACCCGTGGGCGACCCAGCAGTCGCCACCGTGAGATGAGGGCGGGACGCCTGCCGACGCGGTCGGCGCCGGGGGACCGAACGTCCGGGGAACCTCGATCGACGAACGGTGCGTCGTCGTTTCACCTGGTATGGGAAATGCCACCCGTACCGCTGCGCTCGGTAGCGGCGACCCTCGAAGTCCTCGAGCCGCCGACCGTGCGGCGTCTCTACTTTTGGGCTCTCCAGGTGTCCTTCATCGACGACCGGCGCCTTGCCGGAGCCGCCCATCTGGGGCTGCAATGGAATCCCCATCATCCGGCCTCTACGGCAGTGAACTGGAGCGGGTACGGCCCGGCAGATGCCGGGTCGACCCTGCTGCGCGGGTCCGACTCCCGGCTCCCCGGATCGCGTAATGATCCGAACACCCGTGACTTTCGATGGGAGGCTGGCCGCCGTTATCGCCTCGAGGTGCTGCCGGTTCCCAACGCCGATCCGCCGGCCTGGCGTGGTGTGGTGACCGACCTCGACGCCGGGGAAGCGACCCTGGTTCGGGAACTCGAGGCGGGCGGGACTCACCTGGCGTCGCCGATGGTGTGGTCGGAGGTGTTCGCCCGCTGTGAGCAGCCGTCGGTGGCGGTGCGATGGTCAGACTTCGAGGCGGTCGCCGACGACGGCGGAGTGGTGCGGCCTCGGCGGGTGCGGGTCAACTATCAGTCCCGTGCCGACGGCGGCTGTGACAACACGTCGGTCATCCCCGACGAGCTGGGCCTGCTCCAGGTGACCGCGGTGCAGCGTGAGGTGCCGCAAGGGGCAGTTCTCGCCCTTTCCTGATTCAGGCACAGACCGGCTACGGAGTGCTTAGGAGGGGTTTAGCCTGATCCTCGTAGCGTGCAGGCGAGGAGGGGCCGAGTGAGGATCCTGGTCGTCGAAGACGAGGGAGATCTGGCGAGAGCGATCGCTGAGGGCGTGCGGCGCGACGGTTACGCCGTCGACATCGCACTCGATGGCGCTGGCGCGCTCGATCGGCTTGCATCCGTGCCGTACGACATCGTCTGCCTCGACCTCAACCTGCCGGATATGGACGGCGTCGATGTGTGCCGGCGCATCCAGGAGGACAATGCCCGCCTCGACGCCTCCGACCCGCCCCGTGTGCTCATGCTCACCGCTCGCGACACCCTCGCCGATCGGGTCGGTGGTCTCGACGCCGGGGCCGACGACTTCATGGTCAAGCCGTTCGCCCTCGACGAACTGCTCGCCAGGTTGCGAGCGCTGAGTCGTCGGCGCTCGGTGCACACCGGTTCGGTGATCGAAGTCGGGCCGCTGCAACTCGATGGCGCCCGCATGCTGGTCTCTGCCGGTGGCAACGAGGTTCCCCTGACCGCCCGTGAAGTTGCCCTGCTGCGGTACTTCATGCTCCACGCCGGCGAAGTGCTCGCCGCCGAGCGACTGCTCGACCACGTCTGGGACGAGAACATCGACCCGTTCACCAACACGGTGCGGGTGACCATCTCCAACCTGCGGCGCAAGCTCGCCGACGCCGGATATCCCGAGATCATCGAAACGGTGGTCGGGGCCGGGTATCGCCTGCTCGAATTCTGATGCGGATCGTCCGATCACTTCGCTTCCGCATCGCGATCTGGTGCTCGGTGCTCGTCTTCGTGCTCGGCGGCCTCACCGTGGGCGCCATCAACGTGGTGCTCTCCCGGTCGCTGGATCGGAGTGCCACCGCTGAGGACATCCAGATTCGCCGGGTGGCCAGCGAGACCGGCGCCGCGATGATCTGGATCGATGGGGACGACCTGGTCGCGGTGGAGCACCTCTCCAACACCCGGGCGCTCGAGAGACTCGGCACCATGTCGCTCATCCTGCTCGGCGTGCTGTTTCCCGCCAGCCTGGTCACCGGTTGGTTCGTGGCCGGGAGGGTGCTGCGGCCCGTCGACCACATCGCCAATGTCGCCATGGGGATCCAGGCCTCTGACCTGTCGCGTCGCATCCGGCTCGAGGGCCCGGACGACGAGCTCAAGCACCTGGCCGACGCATTCGACGGGATGCTCGACCGCATCGAGGAGGGGGTCGAGGACCAGCGCCGTTTCATCCAGGACGTGTCGCACGAGCTGCGCAATCCGCTGGCGACCATGGCTGCCAGCCTCGACCTGGTGCTCGCCGATGACACCGATCCGGCGGCCCTCCGCTCGACGGCGGAGTCGGTGCGTCGTTCGGTCGATCGGGCATCTCTGACCGTGGATGGCATGGCCCGCTTCGCTCGGAGGGAGCTCCCCGACGACACCGAGGTGGTCGTCGACCTGGGGGCCCTCATCGAGCAAGGGGCAGCCGAGGTGAGCGCCGCAGCCGGGCGTCGGCACCTCACCCTGGTCAAGGTCGGAGACGGCAGGACCACCGTTCGCGGCGACCGTCAGGCTCTCACCTCGGCGATAGCCAATCTGCTGGGCAATGCCATCCGGATGGCCCCGGAGGGCTCTGCGGTTCGCTACGGCTGCGGCGATCTGGGCGAGTGGGCGTGGGCTGGTGTCTCAGACGCCGGGCCAGGTATCCACGAGAGTGACCACCGGCTCGTGTTCCAGCGGGCCTGGAGCCGGGATCGGAGCCGCCTCCACCACGAGCGCAGGACCGGCCTGGGACTCTCCATCGTGCGTCAGGTGGCCGAGGCCGCCGGAGGCACCGTGACCCTCACCTCGCGGCCGGCGGGTGGGTCGTCGTTCGTGATCTGGCTCCCCAAGCGGTCAGGACTCGACCCCTCCACCCTCACCTGGGACGGCATCCACCCGATCGAGGACCCGCTCGACGGGCCCGCCACCACCGCGCGCCAGGTGGTCTGACCCTGCGTTCCCCCTGTCGGGGAAGAGGATCAGCCCTCACGGGGTTGTGTCGTGGGCATGACACCGAGAGTTGGTGCAACCACCCGAGACGGTCACAATGGCCCGATGGCCCATCCCATCGGCATCGTCTACGAGCACCCCCAATGGTTCCGGCCGCTGTTCGCCGAGCTCGACCGCCGGGGAGTCGCCTACACGCCGCTAGATCTGAGCGACCCCGATTTCGGCGAGCACCTGGGACCGTTCGAACTCGTCCTCAATCGAATGAGCCCTTCGGCGTGGACCCGGGGCCACGGCGAGGCCATCGAGCGCACCCGGGGCTATCTGCGTCGTCTGGAGGATCACGGCGTGCCGGTGCTGAACGGGTCTCAGGCCTTCGCCTACGAGACCTCGAAGGTCCGCCAGATCGAGCTGTTCTCCAGCCTGAGCATCCGGCACCCTCGCTCGGTGACCGTGGACGCCGACACCGACCTCCTGGCGGCCGCGGCGGGACTCGACTTCCCCCTCCTCGTCAAGCCGAACATCGGTGGCAGTGGTGCCGGCATGCAGTCGTTCGCCGGCGCGCATGAGCTGGAGGCGGCAGCCGCCGGCGGCGACCTGACGGAGATAAGCCCGGATGGGCTGGTGCTCCTCCAGGAGCACCTGTCGGCCGCCGGCGACAGCATCGTTCGCATCGAGATCCTCGGGGACCGCTTCCTCTACGCCATCCGGATCCGGCTCCTTCCCGGCTCCTTCAATCTGTGCCCCGCCGACTACTGCGAGCTCCCCGGGATCGCCGACGGCGTGTCGGGTCGCGGGCTGCCCATCGAGGGATACGAGCCGCCCCCCGACATCGTCGATCAGGCGCGGCGTATCGTCGAGGCGGCCGGCATGGATCTCGGCGGCGTCGAGTACCTGATCGGAGCCGAGGACGGCCATCCCTACTTCTACGACGTGAACGCCCTGTCGAACTTCGTCGCCGACGCCCCCACTGTGATCGGCTTCGACCCGTTCGTCGACCTGGTCGATTTCCTCGTCGACCGTGCCCGGCTGGAGGGTGCCGGGGCCGCCGTCCGCCCCTGAGTGTCGGACCCTCGACCGTTGGCTATGCGCCCTTGAAGCGGCGCCGCAGCGACGACCAGACTTCCTGGGAGTCC
>DATKBG010000187.1:0-3639 GCA_035514255.1 Acidimicrobiia bacterium | reverse complement strand
GAGCTCTCCGGGGGGCAACAGCAGCGGGTGGCGATCGCCCGAGCGCTCGCCATGCAACCTGCCGTCATGCTCTTCGACGAGGTGACCTCGGCCCTGGATCCGGAACTGGTCGGTGAGGTCCTGGCTGTGATCCGCCAGCTCGCCGACGACGGTATGACGATGGTGGTGGTCACCCACGAGATGTCCTTCGCTCGCGACGCCGCCAGCCGCCTCCTGTTCATCGACGAAGGCGTGATCCTCGAGGAAGGCGACCCCGCCACGGTCCTCAGCAACCCGACGCACGACCGCACCCGGGCCTTCCTTCGTCGCATCCTCTGAGCTCAGGCCAGCGGTTCAGCCTGACCCGAACCCGATCGGCAAGAATGAGCGTATGTCGACGATCGTCATCCCCGCTCGCTTCTTCGGGCCACCCGGGTCGGGCAACGGCGGTTACTCGTGCGGCGCCGTCGCCGAGGCCATCGGCGAGCCGGTCGAAGTGACCCTGCGCCAGCCCCCACCCCTCGATACCGAGCTGCACGTCGTTCCGGCCGACGATGGGTGGGCCGTCATGGACGGCGACCGCCTCATCGCCCAGGCGACACCGACCGGAGTACCCCCGGAGCCACCGACGCCCCCGACCCTCGCCCAGGCCGAGGACGCGGCAACGCGCTACCTCGGCCTCGTCCACCACGAGTTCCCGGGATGCTTCACCTGCGGTCCCGGACGCACCGACAACCTGCGGATCTTCAGCGGTCCGATGCCCGGCACCGACCTCGTCGCCGCACCGTGGACTCCCGACCCGTCGCTGCCGACCCGAGACGGAGCGGTCATCGTCCCGATTGTGTGGGCCGCCATCGATTGTCCGGGCGCGTGGACCGCGATGCGCACCGAGACCGACAAGCCGGTCGTGCTGGGCCGGATGGCTGCTCATGTGGCCCGGGCACCCGCCATCGGCGAGCCCACGATCTCATACGGCTGGCCGGGCGAACGCTCTGGCCGTAAAGCCCTCGCCGGAACCGCTCTCGCGACGGCCGACGGCGAACTCCTCGCCTGGGCGAGTCAGGTGTGGATAGAAGTAGCGAGTAGCGAGTAGCGAGTAGCGAGTAGCCAGAGGCGGTACTTGGTACCTGGTACTTGGTACTTGGACAGACTGTCAGCAGGGTCCACGTAGTGATAACCCTCCCCCCTCCCCTGACGGCTACGCCGTCAGGTACTCCCCCCTACGGGGGGAGGGACCGCAAAGGGGACCAAACAAGCGGTCGCTAACGGAGGGGAAGGCCAGACGCGTCGCGAGGCCCACCTCGGTCTCGCCCCTCGCCCCTCGCTACTCGTTCCTCGCCCCTCGCCCCTCGCCTACTCTTCGGGGCCATGAGTAACTCCATCGTCGAGCGCCACGAGAAGGTCTACGCACCGGTCATCGCCTGGGATTCGGATCTCGAGATCGTCTCCGGGCAGGGATCCTGGGTTACCGACATCGAGGGTGAGCGGTATCTGGACTTCGCCACCGGCATCTCGGTGATCAACGCCGGGCACAACCACCCCGACATCCTCGCCGCGGCCCGCGACCAACTGGACCGCCTGTGGCACGCCGGCGGAGCCTTCCGCTACGACTCGCTGGTCACCGCCGCCGAGAAGGTGGTCGCGGTCACCCCCGATCCGATCGAAAAGCTCTTCTTCATGAACTCGGGCGCCGAGGCCGTGGAAGCCTCGATCAAGCTGGCCCGCAAGACCACCGGCCGCCAGGGCGTCATGGTGTTCCGGGGTGCCTTCCACGGACGCACCATGGGCTCGGTCACCTACACCACGTCGAAGGCCAAGTACCGACAGGGCTATCACCCGCTGCTCCCGTCGGTGTTCGTCACCCCGTTCCCGCACCCGTTCGGATGGGGCATGAGCGAGGACGAGGCCACCGACTACGCCATCCGCGAACTGGACATGAAGTTCGCCCATGAGGTCACACCCGGCGAGGTCGCAGCCCTTCTGGTGGAGCCGATCCAGGGCGAGGGCGGCTACTACCCGGCGCCAGCGCGCTTCCTGCAGCGGTTGCGCGACCTCGCCGACGAGCACGGCATCCTGCTCATCTTCGACGAGATCCAGACCGGCTTCGGTCGCACCTCCAAGTGGTTCGCCTCGGACCACTACGAGGTCGACCCGGACGTCCTCCTCATGGGCAAGGCGATCGCCAACGGTCTCCCTCTGTCGGCGGTCGGTGCCAGCGCCGAGATCCTCGACGCCTGGGCTCCCGGCTCACACGGCACCACCTTCGGAGGCAACGCGGTGTCCTGCGCGGCCGCGGCAGCGACGGTCGACGTCCTCGGCACCATGATCCCGGGAACCGGGGCGCTGTCCGAGCAGGCGTTCGCCCGATTCGCTGACCTGAAGTCGAAGCATCCCACCATCGGAGACGTGCGCGGCACCGGCCTGATGATCGGCGTCGAACTGGTCACCGAGGGCAACACGCCCGACCCCGAGGCTTTCCCGTTTCTCGCCCAGCACTGCCGCGACGAGAGCCGCTTGCTCATCCTGGACTGCGGGCCCAACGCCAACATCATCCGGTTCATCCCGCCGCTGTGCGTTACCGGTGAGGAGTTGGACCAGGGCATCGACGCCATCGATGCCGCCCTCACCGCCTACGAGTCGCGCTGATCGATGTCTGACGGCCGTCTGTGGGCGTCCCACGGCGGGCCGCCCGTGGTGGCGTTTGGCGGTAACGCCCTGCTCCCGGATGCCGGTGACCCGGGTGGGGCCGAACGCAATGCCGCCGCCTTCGCCGCTGCCCTTGCCGTTCTCCTCCCCGAAGACACGGGCGTGGTGCTGGTGCACGGCAACGGGCCCCAGGTGGGTCGCGGGCTGTTGCGTGCCGAGGCGGCCCACCACGAGGTACCGGTGGATCCGCTCGACGTGCTGGTCGCCGAGACACAGGGCAGCATCGGGTACCTGATGGCCCGCTCGATCGGGGACGCGATGCGCAGCGCGGGCAGGGAGGTGGCGGTCGCACCGATCATCACCCAGGTGGTCGTCGATCCGGAGGACCCGGCGATGGTCAACCCCACCAAGCCGGTCGGGCCCTTCTACTCGATGGAGGAGGGCGTAACGCTGGCCGCCGCCAGAGGCTGGGAGACGGTCGAAGTGCCCGGCAAGGGAGTCCGGCGAGTGGTGCCGTCACCGCTCCCGCTCGAGGTCATGGAGATCGGATCGATCCTCGACGCCGCCCACAGCGGCGTCATCGTCATCGCCGGAGGCGGCGGTGGCATCCCGGTGGCCCACGGGTCCGACGGCACCACCTACGGGGTCGAGGCCGTCATTGACAAAGATCGCACCGGTGCCCTCATCGCCACCTCCATCGACGCCCGGGGCTTCGTGATCCTCACCGAAGTGGACACCGTCTATCTCGGCTTCGGGACCCCAGAGCAACGCCCCCTGCTGAGCCTCACCATCGACGAGGCGCAGCGCCACCTCGACACCGGCGAGTTCCCTCCCGGATCCATGGGACCCAAGATCGAGGCCTGCATCGCGTATGCCTCCGCGACGGGGCGACCGGGCCTCATAACCAGCGTGGAGGGCCTCGAGGGAGCCATCGCGGGAACTGCGGGGACGAGGGTCGGACCCTAGGACAGGGCTCCTGGCTCATGGCCAGAGGCGGTACTTGGTACTTGGTAC
>DATKBG010000186.1:0-21797 GCA_035514255.1 Acidimicrobiia bacterium | reverse complement strand
AACGTCGGTGGGTCGGCACGCAGCCCCGCCACCCAGGCGCACACCTCGGTGAACACCCCATCGGGGAGCCGGGGCAGGACCACCTGTGCCTCGGGGTCGCCCAACCGGACGTTGAACTCGAGGAGGTCGGGACTCTCCTCGGTCAGCATCATGCCGCTGAACAGAAACCCCTTGAAGGGCGTTCCGTCCTCGGCGAGCCGTTCCAGCGCGGGAAGCACGAACCGGTCGCGGACCGGCACATCGATCCCGGTGTCGACGTCGGGGTTGGGACTCACCGCCCCCATGCCTCCGGTGTTGGGACCCTCGCCGCCGTCGAGTAACCGCTTGTGGTCCAGCGCGTCCGGCAAGGTGATGGCCTCGTTGCCCCGGCAGGCGTGAAACGACGACGCCTCGATGCCGGTCAGGCGTCGCTCCATCACCACCGTCCCCCCAGCCTGGCCGAGGCTGCCCGCCAGGAGATCCCGGGTGACCCGGGCGCTTTCGTCGAACGTATCGGGAAGAAACACGCCCTTGCCTGCAGCGAGGCCGTCGGCCTTGATGACGGGGGGTGATCCGAATGCGGCGAGCGCTGGCGCGACTTCGTCCGGTGAGGTGACGATTTGGTGATCAGGGGAGGGGATGCCTGCCGCTCGGGCCAGCATCCGGGTGAAAGCCTTGGAACCCTCGAGGCGTGCCGCCGCCGCACTCGGCCCGCAACACGGGATACCGGCCTCGGCGAGGGCATCGGCGAGTCCCGCCACCAACGGCGCCTCAGGGCCCGGGATCACGAGGTCGACACGCGCCCTTCGGGCCAGCGCGACCAGGCCAGCGACGTCGTCGTCTCGGACAGCGACGTTCTCCCCGAATTGCGCCGTCCCGGGATTACCGGGGGCGGTGACGATCTCGACCTCCGGCGTCGTCGTCAGAGCCCGGCACATGGCATGCTCTCGTCCCCCCGAACCGACGACCAGGACTCTCACGGCGATCCGCCTCCCGTCACCCGCTGATCGTACGAGTACTTGCCGGACCCGGGAGGGGCCGAGCACGCTCCTCTAAGTGGAGACTCGTGGCCGGAGGCCGGGGGCTTCTTCAATGCCTGAAGTGCCTGCGACCGGTGAACACCATCGCCAGGCCGAGGTCGTCGCAGGCGTCGATGACCTCCTGGTCGCGTTTCGACCCGCCGGGTTGGACGACCGCGGTGATGCCGGCATCGGCAGCGAGGCGGACGCAGTCGTCGAAGGGAAAGAAGCCGTCGGAGGCGAGAACACCGCCTCGCGCCTCGGCGCCGGCTTTCTGGAGTGCCAGGCGGCAAGCGTCGATGCGGCTCATCAGCCCGGCACCGGCCCCGCGCAGGGTGAGGTCGCGGGTCACGCAGATCGCATTCGATTTGAGGATCGCCACGGCTCGCATGGCGAACTCCAACTCCGCCCATTGGTCGTCGTCGATCCGAGCCCTGGTCACCGGCTTCCATGTCGACGGATCTGGCCCTGGATCGGCGTCTTGAATCAGTACTCCGCCTCCCACCGCATGGACCAGTCGGCTCGGGTTGGGATTTCCGGGCGGCATGTCGAGCAGCCGCAGGTTCTTGCTCGATGCCAGGACATCCCGTGCCGCCGCGTCGAATCCCGGGGCGGCGATGCACTCCACGAACAGCCCCGACTCGACGATCGCCTCGGCGGTGGCGGGCTCCAGTGGCTGGTTGAACCCGAGGACCCCGCCGAAGGCCGCCTCCGGGTCACCGGACAGCGCCTGACGGAAGGCCTCGGATTGGCTGGCGGCTTCGGCGAGCCCGCAGGGATTGGTGTGCTTCACCACTGAACATCGATGCGCCCCTTCGCCGAACACCGCCCGATACGCCGCGTCGAGATCGAGCATGTTGTTGTAGGAGAGCTCCTTGCCCTGGAGAAGGGTCCCGGAGGCAACCCCCCGGCCGGTTCCGTCGGTCTCGAGGCGCGCCTCCGGATGGGGATTCTCCCCGTAGCGCAGTGGCCGCGGGGCCTGCCCCGCCGACCACGCCGAGATGGCGGCGTCGTACTCGGTGATGTGCCGCCAGGCCTTGGCGGCGAGGCGGCGCCGGACATCGATCGGGACCGCGCCGGTGGCGTCGATCGCCTCGGCGACTTCGTCGTAGTCGGCAGGATCGATCACGACGGTGACCCCGCCATCGGCATTCTTCGCCGCCGCACGCACCAGCGTCGGTCCGCCGATGTCGATTTCCTCGATCACGGCCTGGCGCGGGGCGCCGGAGGCGAGCACCTGTTCGAATGGATAGAGGCTGCAGACGACGAGATCGATGGGGAGATATCCGGAGGCGTCCAGCTCGGCCATGTGCTCGGGGTTGCGGCGATCGGCGAGGATCCCGGCGTGGACCGCCGGATGGAGGGTCTTGACCCGGCCGCCCAGCATTTCGCCGGCGCCGGTGACCTGCTCGATGCGGGTGACTCCCAGCCCCGCCTCCTCGAGGGCGGCGGCGGTGCCACCTGAGGCCAGCAGCGTGACGTCGAGTCTGGCGAGGCGCCCGGCGAAGTCGGCGATGCCGGTCTTGTCGGCCACGCTGAACAGTGCCCGGCTCACTGGCGGCACCGGATCGCTTAGCCGGTCGATCAGCATCCGCACCGCCTGGGGGTAGATGCGGTGCTCGACCTCGGTGAGGATCCGGTCGGCCAGGCCGTCGGGGCCCTCGTCGCCTCGCACCACGATCGAGTCCTGCAGCAGGATCGGACCCGAGTCGATGCCCTCATCGACCAGGTGGACCGTGGCTCCGGCGATCTCAACTCCCGCCTCCCATTGCCGGGCCTGGGCGTCGAGGCCGGGGAAGTCGGGAAGCAGCGAGGGATGGATGTTGAGGATGGTTCCCTCGAATCGCTCCAGGAACCAGGGAGACAGGATCCGCATGTACCCGGCGAGCAGCAGGTGACCCACCCCGGCGGCACCGATCGTCGCCAGGAGGGCCCGCTCGTGATCCTCACGCTCTCCGTTCCGGGGGACCACCGCGGTGGGTACCCCGTGTCGCTCGGCCTTCTCGAGCACCGCGGCGCTGGGGCTGTCGCTGACGACCAGTACCAGTTCGGCGTCGTCCAGGTCGGTGGCGAACGCTTCCATGAGGCGCTCGGCATTTGAACCCCGGCCCGAGGCGAGGATGGCGAAGCGGGGCCTATCGGGCGGCGTAGCCAAGGTCGACCCCTCCGCCTTCGACCACCTCACCGACGTGCAGCCATCCCCGAGCCCTCTCAGCTCGATGCGGGTCGACGATCGCCACGAAGCCGAGGCCCATGTTGAACGTGGTGGCCATCTCATCGGGTTCGATGTCTCCCGCCGCCGCGATGAGGGCGAAGATCGGTGGCCGGGCATATGAGTCGGGGTCGATGTGCATCCCGACGCCGTCGGGGAGCATGGCGGCCGTCCTTCCCAGGAGGCCGCCACCGGTGATGTGGGCGGCGGCCTTGAAACCCACGTCGTCGGCGAGCGCCAGCACCTGATCGACGTAGATGGCTGTTGGCGTTCGGAGCGTGTCGCCGAGGGTGCCATCCAGGCCGGGGAGTGACGCCTCGAGGTCGAAGCGTCCGCGCTCCAAGAGTGCCTTGCGGGCGAGAGAAAAGCCGTTGGCGTGGAGCCCGGTGGATGGAAGACCGAGGACCACATCCCCGGGTCCGATCGTGGCCGGGTCGGGAAGACGCGCCGCGTCGATCAATCCGGCGGCGAAGCCCGCCATCTCGATGTCGTCACCCGAGTACACATCGGGCATCTCGGCGGTCTCGCCACCGAGCAGGGCGCAGTGCGCCTCCCGACAGGCGGCGGCCATCCCGCGCACGAGTGACTCGAGGCGCTCTGGCCGGAGCTTTCCGACGGCGAGGTAGTCGAGGAAGAGCAGCGGGCGCGCCCCCAGAGGGAGGAGGTCGTTGACGTTCATGGCGACGAGGTCATGGCCCAGGCCCTCATAGTGGGCCGACGAGGAGGCGAGGAGGACCTTGGTGCCCACGCCGTCGCAGGTGGCCGCGATCAGCGGGTCGCCCATGCCCGACAATTCGGGCCGAATGAGTCCAGCGAAGTGCGAGGGGTGGGCGATCACGGCGTCGCCATGGGTGGAGCGGACGATCGGACCGATCGCCTCCACGAACCGTCCGGCAGCAGCGACATCGACGCCGGCGGCCTCGTAGGAGAGCGGCCCGGTCACACCGGGTACTCGCCGGTCATGCACCCCATGCAGAAGTCGCCCTTGCCGGTGGCCCGCTGCAGCCCCTCGACCGAGAGGTAGCGCAGGTCGTCGACTCCGATCATCTCGGCGACCCGTTCCATCGACCCGGCCCGGTTGATCACGAGCTCATCGCGGTCGGGAGTGTCGATCCCCAGGTAGCAGGGCCAGGCGAAGGGCGGGCTGGCGACCCGCATCAGCACCTCGGTGGCACCGGCTTCCCGGATCATCCGGACGATCTGGCGCGAGGTGTTGCCGCGGACGATCGAGTCGTCGACCAATGCCACCCGCATTCCCCTGACCGCGTCGCGGATCACCGAGAGCTTCAGCTCGATCTGGGAGGTGCGGGAGTCCTGGTCGGGGAGAATGAAGGTACGCCCGACGTAGTGGCTACGGAGGATGGCCTTTTCGTAGAGGACACCGCTGCGTCGCGAGTAGCCGATCGCCGCAGGGACGCCGGAGTCTGGCACCGGGATCACGACGTCGGGCGGGGGCGTCCCCGCCGCCTCGTCGGCGACGGCAAGCTCCATGCCCATCCGGATTCGGGCGCTGTTGACCGACTGGCCGAAGACGGTCGAGTTGGGCCGGGAGAAGTAGACGAGTTCGAAAACGCATGGACTCGGCGCGGCGGGCTCGAGGAGTTGCACGGTGGTGGCACCTTCGGGGCCGATGGTGACGAGCTCGCCAGCGCCGATCTCGCTGACGTACTCGGCGTGGAGGGCGTCGAGGGCGCAGGTCTCCGAGGCGATCACCCAGCCTCCCTTCATCTCGCCGAGGACGAGAGGGCGCAGCCCATTTGGATCCCGCAGCGCGTAGATGGTCCCGTCGCAAACCATGGCGAGCGAGTAGGCCCCGATTGCCCGCGTCGCCATGTACTCGAGGGCCGAGGCGAAGTCGGGAGCGCGGGAACGGGCGATGAGATGGACGAGGAGCTCGGTGTCTAGCGAGGTGGTGACCAGCGAGCCCTCGGATTCCAGTTCCCCCCGCAGCTGGTCGGCGTTCTTGATGTTGCCGTTGTGGGCGAGGGCAAGCCGTCCGTAGGGGGTGTTGGCGACGAAGGGCTGCACGTTCTGCTCGAGACCGACGGTGGAGTAGCGGCAGTGCCCCACCGCTCGGGTGCCCTCCATGTTCTCGATCTGGTGATAGGGGAGGCCCTCGGCGATGAGGCCCAGGCCCTTCTCGACGTGGAGCGCTCCGTCGGGTCCTGCCGAGACGATGCCGGCGGCCTCCTGACCGCGGTGTTGGAGTTCGAACAGCGCCCGGTGCACCAGAGGGGCAGCGCCGTCCACGTTGTAGACAGCGACCACCCCGCAGTTCTCGCGGAGCTTGTCGAGAGGGACAGTGATCACATCGCTCCCCCGGAGTAGGCGGCGGCCAGCTCGTTCAGCGAGAGGTCGATCACGCCGGCGATGACGAAGCGGGCGCCCGCCACGGTGCCGACGCGTTCGATTCGAACGCCGAACCCTTCGCCGGCTTCGACGATCGAGTCCGCTTCCTCCTCGGTGGCGGTGGCCCAGGCCATACCCGAACCCTCACCGAAGAGCGCCCAGTCGTTCCAATCACCGCCGACCTCGACGCCGATCCGGCTACGGATGGCGAGCTTGGCGAGGGCGACGGCGAGTCCCCCGGAGCCGGCGTCCTTGGCGGTGCGGATCCGGCCTGTCGCGCTCTGGGCGACCAGGAAGTCGGCGAGGCGTCGGTCGCCTTCGAGGTCGACCACGGGCGCCGGACCCTCCCATCCGGTCATGAGGCGCCCGTAGGCCGAGGGGCTGGGCTCTCGCGGCGGCGTGCCGACCAGTAGGACAACCTCACCGGAGGTCATCACGGGGGAGGGGATGGTGGCGATGTCGTCGATCACCCCGACGACGCCGATGATCGGCGTCGGGGGGATCGGTCCCGTCGGCGACTCGTTGTACAACGAGCAGTTGCCTCCGGTGACGGGGATGCCGAGGGTACGCAGGCCGTCGCCGAGACCGCGGATCGTCTCGACGAGCCGGGTGAATTCAGCCGGGTTGGAAGGCGACCCGGCATTGATCCCATCGGACACCGCCACGGCTGTGGCGCCGACGCAGGCCAGGTTGCGTACCGCCTCGCCGAGCAGCGACTGGGGGCCGAGGTAGGGGTCGGCGTTGCAGCGGGTCCCGTCGCCCACCAGGCTGATGGCATACCCGGCGACGGAGTGGGGCAGCCTCTGCACCGCCGCCTCGCCCTGGCCCGGGCCGCGTACGGTCCGGTTGCCCACCGTCTGGTCATATCGCTCGTAGAGCCAGGAGATGTCGGCGATGCCCGGCGTGGCGAGCAGGTCGAGGAGGACCGCTCCGAGGTCGGCAGGGGCGGCGAAGCCGGGATACGCCAGGGGCGTCGGGAGCACTCCCCTTTCCCACGCCTGGGAAGGGGTGCCGTCGGCCACGAGTGCGGCCGGCAGGTCGACGATGGTCTCGCCACCGTGATGCACCCGCATGCGACCCGAATCGGTGACCGACCCGCAGAGGGCGGCGTGGACCCCGTGAGCGCGGAAGTGGGCGAGGGCGACACTCACCTGATCCCGCTCGACGACGAGCATGAAACGCTCCTGTGACTCGGAGAGCAGGATTTCGAACGGCTCCATCCCCGCCTCTCGCTGGGGCACCGCGGCGAGATCGACATCGAACCCGCTGCCTCCGGCTGCGGCCATCTCGGAGGTGGCGCAGGCGATCCCACAAGCCCCGAGGTCCTGACAGGCGACCAGACCGTCCTCGAACGACAGCATGGCCTCCATCAGTTTCTTACCCATGAAGGGATCACCCACCTGGACGTGCGACCGTCGGGCGGCGTGCTCGTGATCCTCGCCGAGTGCTTCGGAGGCGAAGGCGGCGCCGAGGATGCCGTCGCGGCCGGTGGTGGCGCCGACGATGAGGAGTGCGTTGCCGGGTCCGGTCGCCGCGGCGGTGCGCATTCGGTCGTGACGGACGAGCCCGGCGGCCAGGGCGTTGACCAACGGGTTGCCCTCGTAGCGTTGGTCGTAGACGGTTACGCCTCCGACGTTGGGCACCCCGTAGGAATTGCCGTACCCGCCGATGCCGGCCACCACCCCATCCTGAAGCCAGCGGGTTCGGGGTGTCGCCGGGTCGCCGAAGCAGAGGGCGTCCATCACCGCCACCGGCCGGGCGCCCTGAGCGACGACGTCACGCAGGATCCCTCCGACGCCGGTGGCGGCCCCCTGGTAAGGCTCGACGGCGCTGGGATGGTTGTGGCTCTCGATCTTGAAGGCGAGAGCCCATCCCTCGCCTACGTCGACGGCTCCGGCGTGGGCGCCGGGGCCAGCGAGGACCCGGTCGCCGGTGGTGGGTAGGGCACTCAGCAGCTCCCTCGTCGACTTGTACGAGCAGTGCTCGCTCCACATGCCGGCGAATATCGCCAGCTCCACCCGATTCGGCTCCCGGCCCAGCTCGGCCATGATGTGATCGAACTCGGCGCCGGTGAGGCCCATCGCAATGCCGAGCTCGCGGGTGGTCGTCTCCGTCGACAGGGTCAAGGCAACCCTCCCGTGATGCTCGGAGTGACCCTCAGATCGTTCGGGTCGTGGACTGTCGTGGGTGGACCGTCGAGAGGCTTCGAGTGGCTGTCGACCCACGACCGTGCCCCCGAAAAGAGCATCGAACCATCCTCGCTCCCCAGGTCGGGATCCGAGGCGCGCTCGGGATGCGGCATGATCCCCAGCACCCTCCCGGTCCCGTCCAGCAGCGCCGCCACGTCTCCGACCGAGCCGTTGGGGTTCTCCTCGTACAGCAGGGGAGCCTGAGCTCTCACCGCATCGAACCCCCCGGGATGGAAGTAGGAGCCCTCACCGTGGGCGATGGGGAGGTGAAGCGTTGCTCCCTTGGGGATGTCCCGGAACCAGGGGCTGTTGGTCTCGAGGGCGTAGCGCACTATCACCCAGCGGTGCCGGAACCCGGCCGGGTCGTTGTACGAGAGCGCACCGGGGAGCAGGCCCGCCTCGACGAGAATCTGAAACCCGTTGCAGATCCCGATTACCAGGCCGCCGGCGTCGACGAGTCCGGCGAGGCTACGGACGGCGGGTTCCTGGCTGGCGAGCATCCCCGCCCGCCAATAGTCACCGAACGAGAATCCGCCGGGGAGTCCGGCGAGTGCGGTGTCGTCGGGGAGAGGCCGGTGGGAAGGATGCAGGAAAGGGTCGAACCCGGCGGTGCCGAGTGCCTCGAGGAGATCGCGGTCCCCATTGGAACCCGGGAAGACGATGACGGAGGCCCTCGGGTCGCTCACGCCACCTCCCCGACCGACACCGAGTAGGTCTCGAGGCTGGGGTTGACAAGGAGCTGGTCGCAGAGGCCAGCGGTGATCCGCTCGGCCTCCTCGGCGGTGTCGCACTCGATCGTGAGAGAGAGGAGCCGTCCGACGGCATCGACGTTTACGCCGCCATGGCCGAGTCGGGTGAGGCTTTCCTGAACGGCCTCCGCCTGCGGGTCTTTGACTCCCGGGCGGGGGCGGACCGCCAGCTCAACTCTGAACATCGATGTCGTCGGCGAGGGCCCGATCGAGGTGGGCGAGGAGCTTGCGGTAGCCAGCGAGGAGGTCGCCCTCGTCGAAACGGAAGAGGTCCTTGTCGAGGATCTCGCCGGTGGCGAGATCCCGGAACCTGCAGGTGTCGGGGGAGACCTCGTCGGCGAGGACCAGTTCGCCGTCTGCGGTCCGCCCGAACTCGAACTTCAAGTCCACCAGGTCGATCCCCGACTTGAAGAAGAGGTCTCGGAGGGCGTCGGCGGCGTCTCGCGCCGTAGAGCGGATCCACTCGACCTCGTCTGGTGTCGCCAGGCCGAGCAGCCGAACGTGGTCGTCGTTGATGAGCGGGTCGCCGAGGTCGTCGCGCTTGTAGTACATCTCGATGATCGGGGGATCGCACACCGCGAGGTGGTCGAGACCGGTGCGCTTGCCGAGACTCCCGGCGACCTTGTACCGGACGACGGCCTCGATCAGGATGATGTCGACCCACTTGGCGGCGAGGGTGCGTTCGTCGACCCGGCCCAGGTGGTGGGTGGGGATACCGCGGCCGTCCAGATACTCGAAGAGGCGTTCGGTGATCTGGCTGTTGAGGGTGCCCTTGCCCTCGAACTCCTCGTGCCGGACGCCATTGAAGGCGGTGGCGTCGTCCTTGTAGTAGATGTGCGCGACACCGTCAGGCTGCGAGACGACCCGCTTCGCCTTGCCCTCGTAGGTTGCCTGCTTCAAGCTTGGCTTCCCGCCCCTCGACTATGGGCGATAGTAACGGGACCCGCTGCGATGAGATGGGTTCCGAGCGGCGGCGTCGCCAGAGCCGGGCCCAGCAGCCGTCATCGGCGGCGCTGCGCCGCCTTTCGGTTCCTCGGCTGGTAGCGCTGACTCTTGCGGCTGGCGGGACGTCGCTGCTGATGCGGCTTGGAGGCCGGGAGGTCGCGACTGGTCCCATCGACCCGCTCGCCCCCGCTCGCCAGCGCGTGAACCGACGGCTCGTCGACCCGGGCGCTGAGGCCCACGCTGCGCTGGATGGTCCCCACCTGGCGGCGCTGGTCGGGGCAGACCATCGAGACGATCACCCCGTCGGCGCCGGCTCGGGCCGTACGGCCTGATCGGTGCAGGTAGGTCTTTGCGTCCGGAGTGGGATCGAAGTGGATCACTGCGGCGACGGCATCCACGTGGATGCCGCGTGCCGCCACGTCGGTGGCGACCAGAGCCTGGGTTCGGCCGGCGGCGAAACCATCGAGGGCACGCTGGCGCTGGCGCTGGCTGCGACCGCCGTGGATCGCCTCGGCGTGGATGCCCTCGCGGGTCAGCTGCTTGGCGAGCCTGTCGGCTCCGTGGCGGGTTCGACAGAAGACGATGCTGGATCCGATGGCCGAGATCACGGAAGCGGTGTGGGAGACGCGGTCCTCGTGGCGCACCCCCCAGAACACGTGTCGTCCGTCGGTCCGGGCGCCCTCGGGCGTCTCCACGTCATGGCGAACCGGCGAGGTCTGATAGTCCCGGGTGAGTGTCGCAACGGCGCCGTCCAGGGTGGCCGAGAACAGCCAGGTCTGGCGCTTGGATGAGGTCATATCGAGCAGCCGTCGTACCTCGGGCAGGAATCCCATGTCCGCCATGCGGTCGGCCTCGTCGACGACGACCAGGTCGACGTCGGACAGGTCCACGGAGTGCTGCCTGATCAGGTCGGCAAGTCGTCCGGGGCAGGCCACGACGATGTCGACGCCCTTGTTGAAGGCTCTGCGCTGCGGCTCGTAGGAGACACCGCCGTAGACGGTCGTCACGGAGCGCCCCATCACCGAAGCGAGCGGTGCTATCTCTTCCTTGATCTGCTCGGCAAGTTCCCGCGTCGGTGCCAGCACCAGGGCGCGGGGCCGCTTGGGAGCGGCGCGTTCGACCAGGGTGATCAGGGGGATGGCGTAGGCGAGTGTCTTGCCCGAACCGGTAACGGCTCGGCCACACACATCACGGCCGGCGAGGCCGTCGGGAATGGAAGCGGTCTGGATGGGAAACGGCGTCGTGATGCCTTTGGTGGCGAGGGACGCCACGATTTCATCAGGCGCGCCAAGCTCGGCGAAGGTGGTCATTGGGTACTCCTGTTGTGTTGGTCGCTCGAGCGATCGCCACGAACAGGACGAGAAATCGAGGGACCGGGCGAGGCCTCCCGGATGAGAGCCGCGGCCGGGTGCGCGTGCGCACACCTCGTTGCCGACTGCGGTAGCGGTCATGGTACCAGCCCGACAGCGCTACCCAGAGTCCCTCGCCCGCCGTCGGCGACGCCACCGGACTACGACCCAGGTGACGACGATCCCGAGTGCGAAGAGCGCTACGCCGCCGGCCCAGAAGGCACGGAGACGGCCCGCATCGCGAGCACCGGCGAACAGCTCCAGCACCGCCTCGGCCTCGCGGATGGTGGTCGGGGGATCCTCGGCTGCGAAGGCAGTCCTGGCCGAGTCGAGGCGTCCGGCGGCGTCGCTGCCGAACAGGCCGAGACGGACCAGTGGATCGCGCGGGGTGTCGAACGCTTTCTGCGCTGTCGCGAGGACGAGCGCTGCCTCCAGGTGTCGGCCGGCGATCAGGGCTGCGGCGTCGAGGTCGGCAAGGGTGGTGGCCGACTCGTAGGTGGTCACCAGGGAGCGAGGGAGCTCGAGTCCGGTCCCGCTCAGGGTGGCGACGATGTCGTCGGCGATGGCGAGGATGTCGGTCGCGGCTGCAATCGCCTTGCGGGCCTCGGTGAAGTCCCAGGCGTCGAGCAGGCGGCGTACGGCCCACGGCGGCGCCATGTGCCCGGAGCGGAGGGGTTCATAGGCGGCGCGCGCCCGGTCTCGCTCGTCGAGAAGCGCCCGCTCCTCGGCGGTGACGACGTAGTCGCGGAAGAGGTCCCGGATGCTGGTCGCGCCGGCGTGCTCTTCGAGGAGGTCCAGGAAGCGCCTCCATTCGACCCGTGGCTCGTCGGCGGCTTCGGGATCTCGGTCGGGGACCCGGTAGGCGGCAAGTCCTTCGCTGGCGGCGCGGATGACCCGTTGGAGTCCGTCGATGCCGACATCGGCGGCGATACCGGCGACGACCCAGAACGAGGCGTTGTACCCGAAGAGCTCGCGATTGCGGGTGGACCGGTCCTCGCTCGGGGCCACCTCGGGGAACAGCCACTCGTTGAGGGCCACCCTCGAGGGGTCGCCGAGCACCGGCTGCGTCGGGGAGCCGTGATCGGCATCGACTTCCCGGCCGAGGGCTTCGGTGGCATGGGCGGCGAACACCTCCGCCATGCCCTCGTTGATCCACCGGCTCGAGAAGAGCCTCTGGTTGAACCACAGGTGGGTCAGTTCGTGGAGGATGACATGAGCGTCGACAACCTCTCCCATCTCGATTCGGTCTTGGTCGGCGATGTACCACCCGGCGAACCCGAGCAGCGACGGATCGCGAGCCTGGTAGATGTCCACTCCCTCCACCGGCGCGTAGTCGAGGCCGACGAGGTCGCGGAGGAACGGAAGGCCGGTCTCGGCCAGGTCCCGGACCTGGGTAGCCCACTCGGCATCGCCCGGCCACGACAGGATGCGTACGGCGAGGTCGTCGACAGCAGCGACGCTCACGTCGAGGGCGTCGTCGTTGCGCGCCGACACGAACACGAACCAACTGGCCGGTTCTTCGATCTCACGAGCCGAGAACACGGTGTATCCCCCGAGGGAGACCGGCGTCACCTCGGCGCCGAAGGTCCTCACCTCGTAACCGTCGGCGACCCTGACCTCCACGGATGAGCGGCCCGGGTCGCCCCAGGCGCGGGCATCGAAGGCGGCGTACGCAGGATTGACCCGCACCCGGCCATCCGAGCGGGGTGGCGATCCGGGCAACTCGAAGGCAACGGTGAGGGTTTGCGTCTCCCTGTACTCGAGCCGGGCGGGGAGGTTGACGATCGCGGAGAGCGATGACTGGCCTTCCTCGCCCTCGGTGACCACGGGCAGCACGGAGAGGTTGGTGTCACCCGACGAGGCTGAGATTTCAACCGCTTCGGGGGGCATGCCCACCCGCAGCGTCTCGAAAAAGAAGCTGGTGACGGAGTCGCCCTCGACCACGTCTTCCCGAAGATTGGTGAGGGTGAAGTCGATGGTGACCCGCACCGCGGTGTCGTCGGCATCGAGTAGCCAGAGGGTCGAAGCCTCGACGCGGAGTCCACCACTACCACCCGCCACAGCCGGTGGAGCCGGGAAGGTGGCGACCGCCATGGCGGCGGCGAGGAGGGCGACGGGCAGGAGCCGACGGCGGGTCTCCCTGGTCACGATCGTCCTCCGTCGCCGACAGCAGGCGTCAGTATCCCCGACTTGGCGCCTTTGCCTTCCGTCAGGCGTCGTCGATCCCGGCCAACCGCGCCGCCAGGCGTTTCTTCGCCTCGAGGTCGGTGGTGCGCTCGATGACGATCCGCTGCGCTTGCGGCGAACCCGCCCCGTGGAGGGACTCGGTGAGGTACCCGACCGCGTTGCGACCCATCGTCATGTTCTCGATGAGCCGAAGGACCCGCACCCGGTCCATGGTGGGCACGCCGGGGCGGCCCTGGAAGTACTTGTCCAGGAGGGGGCCGATGTCGGGATGATCGAAATCCCGCTCGGAGGGAAGGGTCACCACGGCCCCTCCGGCCAGGTCCTGCGCCAGACGGCCCAGCTCATACGGATACCTGGTGACGTCGAGCTTGCACGAGTTCGCCAGCAGAGCATCCGGTTCCCAGTTGCCTGCCGGGCGACGGTGGGACTCGTGGCTCGCCGCCATCCCCAGCCCGAAGATCGTCTCGTTGAGGTGTGACATCTCGACGATCTTGTCCCGGATGTGGGATGCCTTTGGGACGCCGTTGTAGTCGGCGATGAGCGCCGCGGCACCGATAAGGACGTCGCCGACGCCGGACTTACAAACGTAGGAGCGACGGTGGTAGGCGGTGAATCGGTCGACCAACTCGGCGGCGAACTCGACCTCGCCGTCGAGGAACACCAGCTCGTTCGGGATGAAGACGTCGTCGAACATGACGAGCGACTCCTGCCCGGCGAAGCGAGCATTGCCGACGTCGATGTCGCCGTCCATGCTGCGGGTGTCTCCCGACTGTCGTCCGTACACATAGGTGATCCCGGGTGCATCCACCGGGATGGCGCCGACGATGGCGTAGTCGCGGTCGGCCTCGGTGAGCCTGGTCGTCGGCATCACGATCATCCAGTGCGAGTTCACCGCACCGGTCTGGTGCGCCTTGGCGCCGCGGATCACCACCCCGTCGGGGCGGCGTTCGACGATCCTGACGTACGCGTCCGGATCCGCCTGACCCGATGGCCCGACGCTGCGATCCCCCTTGACGTCGGTCATGGCTCCGCCGATCACCACGTTGAGGCGCTGCATCTCGGTGAGCCAGGTGACGAAGCGCCCGTGATAGTCGGTGCCCCGCTCGGCGTCGACGTCGAAGGTGAGGGAGAACAGCGAGTTGAGGGCGTCCATGCCGACGCACCTCTGAAAGCACGTGCCGGTGGCGCGTCCGAGCTGGCGCTGCATGCGGTTCTGGTCGACCACGTCGTCGGCGGAGGCGGTGATGTGGAGGAACCGGTTGACCCGCTCGCCGGTCAGCGGCGACTCGGCGGTCGCCAGGTCGGGGTCCTCCACCGCGAGGTCGTAGGTGGCGGCGAGGGCGTTGATCGACGGCTTGATGATCGGGTGGTCGATTGGCTCGTCCACCTGTTCGCCGAAGAGCCAGACGGCGAGTTTGCGGCCCCGGAGGCTGGCCAGGTAGTCGTCGCTGGTTTGGATCGGGTCGCCGGGGAGCCAGGTGGTGGTCACAGCCGGAGGGTACGCCAACGTCGTGCCGACTGCCACAGAGCCGCCGGTGCTTCCGGGTGTAGGCTCTGCGGCCAACCGAACCGGAGGATGCCGTGGCTGACACCATTCCCGCTCGTCTCGTCGCGCAGGCGCGCCGCCGACCCGGAAGCCCTGCGCTCATCACGCGGACCGACGGTGAGTACCGAGCGATGTCGTGGGCCGATTATGCCGACGGGGTGCGCCGCGCCGGCAAGGCGCTGATCGCCCAGGGGTTCGAGCCGGGCCAGCACGCGTGCATCCTCGGCTTCAACCGGGCGGAGTGGGTCATCCTCGACGTCGCCTGCATGTCGGTCGGGGGAGCGCCGGCGGGTATCTACACCACGTCCTCGGCGGAAGAGGTCGCGTACATCCTCGGCCACTGCGACGCTCCGCTGGTCCTCGTCGAGAACAAGGTACAACTGGAGAAGGTGCTCGCCGTTCGCCCCAGCCTTCCGAGCCTGCGGTGGATCGTGACCATGCGGGGAGCCGAGGAGTCGTCGGACCCGATGGTGGTGTCATGGGACGCGTTCCTGGCGATGGGCGATGCAGTGGACGACGCAGAGTTCGATGGGCGAATCGATGCGCTCGAACCGGATGGCCTCGCCACGCTGATCTACACCTCGGGGACCACGGGACCCCCGAAGGGCGTCATGCTGACGCACCGAAACCTGACCTGGACCGCGGATGCCGCCTCCGGTGTGATTCCGTCGCTCAGCCCCGACGAGCGCGTCATCTCCTACCTTCCGCTCAGCCACATCGCCGAGCAGATGTTCAGCATCCACATACCGATCTCGATGGGCTTCTCGGTGTCGTTCGCCGAGTCGATCGAGGCTCTGGCGGACAACATCAAGGAGGTGCGCCCGACCGTGTTCTTCGCCGTGCCGCGAGTGTGGGAGAAGTTCCACGCCGGGGTGAGCGCCAAGCTGGCCGAGTCGCACGGCCTCAAGGCGAAGATCGGCGGTTGGGCCCGTCGCGTCGGGGCCGAGGTCGCCGCCCGACGAAACCGCGGAGAGGCTCCGGGTACCGGACTCGCCATCCAGTACAAGATCGCCGATCGCCTGGTGTTCCACAAGGTGAAAAAGGCGTTGGGATTCGATGCGTGTAAGGCGGCGGTGAGCGGGGCCGCACCCATCGACAGGGAGATCCTCGAGTTCTTCTCCACCTTCGACTTGACCATCCTCGAGGTGTACGGACAGTCGGAGGGGACGGGGCCGACTACCTTCAACCGTCCCGGACAGACCAAGTTCGGCAGCGTCGGGATCCCGTATCCCGGAACCGAGGTACGGGTGGCCGACGACGATGAGGTTCTGCTTCGCGGCGGCAACGTCTTCGCCGGCTACTACCGCGACCCGGACGCCACTGCGGAGACCCTGCGCGACGGTTGGCTGTACTCCGGTGACCTCGGGTCGTTCGACGACGACGGCTACCTGTACATCACGGGACGCAAGAAGGACATCATCATCACCGCCGGCGGCAAGAACATCGCACCGCGGACCTTCGAGGAGGGGCTAAAGCAGAGTCCGCTGGTTTCTGAGGCGGTCCTCATCGGCGATCGACGCAAATACCTGACCGCGCTGGTGACGCTGAATCTGGAGGCGGCCGCGGCCTTCGCCGAGGAGCACGGGGTCGCCGGGCCGCTCCACCGATCCGAGGAGATCCGGGCCGAGATCCAGCGGACCGTCGACGAGACCAACCAGCGGCTCGCCCGGGTCGAGCAGGTGAAGAAGTTCACCATCCTGTCCCGGGAACTCTCCATCGAGGACGGTGAACTCACCGGCACGCTCAAGGTGAAGCGCCCGATCGTTGCCGAGCACTTCTCGGCAGAGATCGACGCGATGTACGCCGAGTAGTCCTCGACGTCGCTCCGCGCACATTCGTCATCGAACGCTCCGGGTTCGCGCTCTCAGATCCAGCGGCGATACCACGGAGCCGGTGGCTCGGCGGCGGGCGAGGCCGATTCGGCCGGTTCGGTCGGCTCGGCCCTAACCGTGCGATAGGGCACGTATTCGGGGGTCCACATGGCGGCTCGGACCGCTGCGGGTACGTCGTCGGGCCGGGATCGGGCCACGTCGTCGCCAATCGCGGCGGTGGCAACGGCGATCGCCACCTTTTCGGACACGCCGCGCAGCCCGGTGATCGACGGGTACAGGGAGCCACCGTCGAGATCCTCTGGTGTCACGGTGTCGGCGAGAGCGTCGGCGGCGGCGAGGAACATCCCGGGGGTGATAGCGCTCGCCCGGGCGACCATGGCCCCCAGTCCGAGTCCGGGGAAGATGAAGACGTTGTTCGCCTGACCGATCCGATGCCGGACGCCGCCGTGGTCGACGTCCGGGAACGGACTGCCGGTGGCCACCAGCGCCCGCCCATCCGACCAGGCGATGATGTCGGACGGCTTGGCTTCAGCGGAGCGGGTCGGGTTGGAGAGGGCCATCACGATCGGTCGATCATGGGACTCGGCCATCGAGGCGACCATCACCCGGCTGAAGGTGCCCGGTGTTCCGGTGGCACCGATGAGGATCGACGGCTGGTGATGGCTGACGACCGATTCGAGGCCAACGATGTCGCTGGTCACACCCCACGAGGCCACCGTGGCCCGGTCGGCGGCGAACTCGGCCCGCTCGCCTTCTACCCCTTCCCGGCCTTCCACGACCAGGCCGCGGCTGTCGCAGAGAACGATCCGCCGTCGCGCCGTCTTCTCGTCCAGGCCGTCGCGCACCATCGCCGCGGTAAGGAGCCGGGCGATGCCCACCCCCGCCGACCCGGCACCGGCGATGGCGACCCGCTGCTCCCCGAGGGACCGTCGGGTGTGACGCATCGCCGCCTGGAGACCACCCACCACCATCGTCGCGGTGCCCTGGATGTCGTCGTTGAAGGACGGGATCATGTCGACGTAGGTGTCCAGGAGCCGGAACGAGGTGAGGTTGCTGAAGTCCTCCCACTGGAGGATCGCCTCGGGGAACACGGACTTGAGGGCGTGGACGGTCTCGTCGATAAGGGTCCAGTAGTCGTCGCCGCGTAGGCGAGGCGCCCGGTAGCCGAGGTAGAGCGGGTCATCGAGGAGTTCCTGGTTGTCGGTCCCCACGTCGAGCGATACGGGGAGGCAGACGGAAGGATGGATGCCTGCGCCCGCGGTGTACAGGGCCAGCTTGCCGATCGGGATCCCCATACCGCCTGCCCCTTGATCACCGATTCCGAGGATCCGCTCGTTGTCGGTGACGACGACGATGGCTGCTTCGGTGTCCGCGTTGCGCAGCAGGTCGGCGATGCGCCCGCGATCGTCTGGCGTCACATATACGCCGCGAGGGCGCCGGAAGTTCTTGCTCCAGTTCTTGCAGGCGTCGGCGACCGTGGGGGTGTATACGAGTGGCACGGTGTCGGTCAGGTTCTCGGTGAGCACCCGGTAGAAGAGTGTCTCGTTGCGGTCCTGGAGCCCGGCGAGGTAGATGTGCTTCTGGAGGTCGCTCTCCTTGTCCGCCAGCTGCTCCAGCGCCTGGGCGACCTGCTCGTCGAGCGTCGACACGTGGTGGGGAAGCAGCCCTTCGAGAGCGAGGGAGAGCCGCTCATCGGCGGTGAAGGCGGTGCCCTTGTTGAGCAGTGGTTCTTCGAGGAGCGTCCGGCCGCGGCGTTCCACCGGGAGGTAGCGCTCGCCGGTGGTCGGGTCGGTGATCGGCTGGTACTGCATCCCGGACAACGCTAGGGGGGTTAGAGGTGTGGGCATGCCTCGCCACGCAGGTCCCGAGAGTTCGGCCACCTCCGGCAACGCCATGGCGATCGCCCGGACGTGCAGGTCGGCACTCGCCTCAGTCGGGAACGACCTTCGAGGCGATGCCGCTCACCAGCGAGATGACCACGGCTCCGAAGAAGGTCGCCCAGAAGCTGCTCGAGGTGAGACCGAGGTCGAGGCGTCCGGGTGCGGCCAGCCAGATCACGAAGCCGAAGGTGATCGTGTTGATCACGAGCAGGAACAGACCGAGCGTCGCCAGGATCAGCGGGATGCTGAGCACCTTCATGATCGGCTTCACCGAGGCGTTGACGACCCCGAGGATCAAGGCGATGAGGAGCAACTGCCAGAACGAACCCGACATCTCCAGGCCGGAGACGATCCCGACGGCAACCCACAGGGCGAAGGCGTTGATGACGAGGCGAATGAGAAATGACATGGCTCGTCACGATACACGGACTCTCGGTATCGGGCCATGGTCGGGGATTAGCGCCTAGCCTCGGTGCATGGTCCAGCAGCTCACCGAAGCATTCGGGTTGACGACGACGCAGGCGCAACTGGTGATCACCGCCGCCGCCATCGTCCTCCTTTTCGTGATCCGAGCGGTGGTGGTGGCGATCGTCCACCGCCGGATCGACGACGCCGCCGTCTGGTACAAGACCCGCAAGGCACTGTCCTACACCATCACCGCCATCGGGCTCATCCTGGTGGCGAGCATCTGGTTCGCGGGCAGCGGCATCGTCACCTACATCGGGTTCCTCACCGCGGCGCTGGCCATAGCCCTCAGCGACGTGGTCAAGAACCTCGCTGGGTGGCTCTTTATCGTCTTGCGGCGCCCCTTCCGGCTTGGCGACCGCATAGAGCTCGCCGGCCATACGGGTGACATCGTCGACATCAGGGTTTTCAGCTTCACGATGCTCGAGGTGGGCGGGCGGGTGCGCCAGGTCACCGGGAGCATGCTGCATATGCCCAACGGGAAGGTCTTCACCGAGCCCCTCACCAACTACAGCCAGGGCTTCTCGTACATCTGGCATGAGATCCCGGTCCTGGTGACTTTCGAGTCCAACTGGGAGGGTGCCGAGCAGTTGGTCCTCGAGGCGGTGAAGGAGGCGTCGGCCGCGATCTCGCCGGATCAGGTCGCACAGCAGCTGCGCCAGACGGCCACTGAGTACCGTTTTCACATCACCGACCTTTCCCCGTCGACGATCGTCACCGTCGAGGACTCGGGCATCCTGATCACGGGCCGGTTGCTGGTGGCCGCTCGCGGCGGTCGCCGCGCCGCCGAGCAAGAGGTGTGGCGGTACCTGCTCAAGGCGTTCGCCGATCGCGACGACATCGATCTCGCTTACCCCACGGTCCGGACCTACTTCGACGGACCCCTAGACCTGAAGCGGTCCGGCGACGCCTAGCGCCCCCGGCCACTATCGCCCTGCGCCCGGAGGTGCTGTCTTCTCTACCATTCGGGGAGGAGGTGTCGATGGCCCGACCTACGCGATATGCCACCCGGATCTGTCTTGCCGTCACCGTGCTGGCAGCCCTCGGAATCCTGCTCGGCATCCGCACCGGCGAGGTGATTTATCCCGTCGTGTTCCTGGTGCCTGCAGTCGCGTACTCGGTGTACCGGACCGAAGGGGCGTCGACGACATGGGCGTCGTGGCTCCTCGCGGTGCTCACCGTGGCACTCATCGTCGTCACCATCTTCAGCCTCTCATATGACCTGAGCGAGCTGTTCGGTACCGACCGGGTCGACATCGTCGGGGAGCAGGTGCCGCTGGGAGACGTGAGTGTGGTATTCCCGGCGGCGATGGGCGCACTCGGCGTGGTGCTATTCACCCGGACCCGGGGCGTCTACACACGGTGGCTTGCCGCGGTGATCTTCGTCGGCTCGGCCGCCGTGGTGTGGATGACCGCACCCGGGTTGCTCGTCGATCTGCTGCGCCGGGTTGGCCTGACCTAGACGCTGCCGTCGACGAGTCCGCAGACGGGCCGCATCAATCCTGCCTCGACCGCGCCAGGGGCCGCCGCGTCGCGTCGACGAGACCATTGCCGGTAGCCTGACTCCGGCCGCGAGCACCGTCTGGGTGCGCATTTGGCTCAAACCGCCATTGGGCGAGGAGGTGTGGCATGTTGGAGGTCCAGAACTTCGTAGACGGACGCTCGGTGCCAGCCGCCGACGGGGCCGCGGCGGATCTCATCGACCCGAGCACCGGCGAGGTGTTCGCCACCGCTCCGGTGTCGGGTGAGGCCGATGTCAGGGCGGCGTGTGATGCCGCGGAGCGCGCCTTCGAGGAGTGGCGCTGGACCACGCCGTCCGAGAGGTCGCTGGCGATGCTGCGGGTGGCCGAAGTGATCGAGGCCAACGCCGCTGAACTGGCACGCCTCGAGAGCGACAACACCGGCAAGCCGTACCAGCTCACCCTCGACGAAGAACTCCCCCCGGCGGTCGACCAGATCCGCTTCTTTGCGTCGGCGGCCCGCATCCTCCATGGACTCTCGACCGGCGAGTACATGCGCGGGCATACGTCGATGATCCGACGCGAGCCCATCGGTGTCTGCGCCCAGGTGACGCCGTGGAACTACCCGCTGATGATGGCCGTGTGGAAGTTCGCGCCGGCCATTGCCGCCGGCAACACCGTGGTTCTCAAGCCGTCAGACACCACACCGGTCACGACGGTCCGAATGGCGCAGCTCATGGCCGAGGTGCTCCCGCCGGGCGTATTCAACGTCGTCTGCGGCGACCGCGACACCGGGCGCGCCCTGGTCGCCGATCCGACCCCCGCCATGGTGTCGATCACCGGCAGCATCCGGGCAGGCTCGGAGATCGCTCAGGCCGCTGGAAAGGAGATCAAGCGGGTGCACCTCGAACTCGGTGGGAAAGCGCCGGTGATCGTGTTCGCCGATGCCGACATCGAAGCCGCTGCGGCGAGCATCGCCGGCGCTGGCTACTTCAACGCCGGTCAGGACTGCACCGCCGCCAGCCGCGTGCTGGTGGCTTCGTCGGAAGAGGGGGACCTGGCAGCGGCGCTCGCCGAGCAGGCGAGGGCCACCACGACGGGTCCGCCCAGCGTGGAAGCCGACTTCGGTCCGCTGAACAATGCCGACCAGTTCGCCCGGGTCTCCGGGTTCCTCGAGCGTGCCCCCGGTCACGCCGAGGTCCTCGCCGGAGGCGGCAGGGTGGGAGACGTCGGTTACTTCCTCGAGCCGACCGTCGTGCGCGGTCTGCGGCAGGACGATGAGATGAGCCAGGACGAGATCTTCGGGCCGGTCATCACCCTCCAGTCGTTCGACGACGAGGACAAGGCGATCGAGTGGGCCAACGGCGTGCGGTACGGGCTGGCGTCGAGTGTGTGGACCCGGGACCACGGGCGGGCGATGCGGATGGCGCAGCGCCTCGACTTCGGCTGTGTGTGGATCAACGCCCATATCCCGCTCGTCGCCGAGATGCCCCATGGAGGGTTCAAGAAGTCGGGGTACGGCAAGGATCTCTCGGTGTACGGCTTCGAGGACTACACCCGTATCAAGCACGTGATGAGCAACATCGAGGGCTGAGGGCCGCTCATGCTGGCGGTTGGCGCGCCGCCGCGCAGAGGG
>DATKBG010000185.1:0-29489 GCA_035514255.1 Acidimicrobiia bacterium | reverse complement strand
GGAACAGCGGCACCGAGATCAGCTGTGCGCCGGCGAGGAGGTACAACCAGTAGGCCTTGGTGAGGCCCTTCTCGGTGGCGGTGGACTGCTCTTCGACGCGGCGCCCGCGGTGGTGACAGCGCCGGCTCAGTCTGTCGAGCCCCCGGCCCGGGCTCACCCTGAGACGAACCGGAACAAGCGCGCCCCCATCGTGTCGAGGGTCCAGCCGTACACCGGGCGACGCCGCAGGTAGGCCAGTCCTGAGCGGAACACCCGCAGAGACCATATCTCTCGCGTGAGCGGGCAGCTCATCCGTGCCGTAGCTGTTCGTAGGCATGAGTCCCGACTGCTCGTATGGCTCCGGTGCTCCCGAGCATCGACGACAATGAGGCTTGAGACGGCGACAGGAAGGAGAGCACGATGGCGCTGGCGATCCGGCTGCGAGATGCGATGAATGCCCACGATCTCGAGGCGTTCCTCGATTGCTTTCACGCCGACTACCAGAGCGAGCAGCCGGTCCATCCCGGCCGCGGTTTCGGTGGTCGGGAGCAGGTCCGGAAGAACTGGTCCACGATATTCCAGGGAGTGCCGGATTTTACCGCCAGGCTGCTGGGTCATTGCCAGGACAGTGGGCAGGAGTGGTCCGAGTGGCGCTGGACGGGCACGCGGGTAGACGGCAGCGTGCTGGACCTGGCGGGAGTGATTGTCGCTGGAGTTCGCGACGGACGCATCGATTGGGGTCGGCTCTACATCGAGCCGGTAGAGGCTGCAGACGAAGACATCGACGCAGCTGTGGGGAAGATGACCGGCAAGCGTTCAGACGCCGACGGCCTATCAAAGTGAAGTACCTGGTGAGGGGGTCGGGAAGGCTCTACCCGCCGATGTAGGACATCTCGATCTTCTGCCACCGGGCGGTCTGCTCGGAGCGTTGCTCGGAGTAGCGGTCGGTTCGCTCCCGCCAGACCGTGCCGAGCCACGCAGATAGCTCCTCGTCCGAAGCGCCCCGGCGCAGCAAGGCGGCCAGATCGTGGCCCTCAGCGGCGAAGAGACAGGTGTACACCCGACCATCGGCCGAGAGTCGCACCCGGGTGCAGTCGCCACAGAAGGGCATCGACACCGAGGCGATGATGCCGATCTCGCCGTCGCCGTCCTCGTACTGGTATCGACGGGCGACCTCCCCGCGGTAGCCGGGTTCGGCGGGGCGCAGCGGGAGTTCGGCGTGAATCCGCTCCACGATCTCGGTGCCGGGTACGACGTCGTCGAGGCGCCAGCCATTGGTGGTCCCCACGTCCATGTACTCGATGAATCGGACGATGTGTCCGGTGCTCTTGAAGTGCCGGGCCATGTCTACGACTTCGTGGTCGTTGACGCCACGCTTGACCACGACATTGATCTTGACCGGCCCGAGTCCGGCGGCAGCGGCGGCGTTGATACCGGCCAGCACTTTGGATACCGGGAACCCGACGTCGTTCATCGTGCCAAAGGTGGTGTCGTCGAGCGAGTCCAGGCTGACCGACACCCGGTGGAGTCCCGCCTCGGCAAGGGCGGTGGCGGAACGCTCGAGGAGGCTGCCATTGGTGGTCATGGTGAGATCGTCGACGCCGGCGACCGCCGCCAGCCGAGCCACCAGATCGGCGAGATGCGGCCGGAGCATCGGTTCACCCCCGGTGAGCCGAACCTTGTGGACGCCCAACCCGGCGAATGCCCGGACCGTGCGCTCGATCTCGTCGAAGGTGAGCAGGCGGTCCTTTGGCAGGAAGGCATACCCCGGCCCGAAGACCTCCTTCGGCATGCAGTAGGTGCACCGAAAGTTGCATCGGTCCGTCACCGAGATCCGCAGGTCGGCGACGGGTCGGCCGAGAGTATCAACGGGAGTGCTCACATCGGTGAGCGTAGGGCAGGTACTCGCTTCGCGGTCTTCCGTCCTCCGAATAGGACTCCTGACGGTCTACGGATGACGGATGACGGATGACGTTCCTACGGAAAATACCGAAACCACGACACGACGTTGCCGAGTGGGTCGACGAGCATGGCCGAGTCGCCGCCGTTGTTCCAGACGGGACCGTCCGCACACCAGTGGAGGGTTACGGGGGTGTCGACGCCACAGCCCGAGAGGATGCGGACTTCGGCGCCACCGGCGATGACGAAGGCGTCGGGGAATCGGTAGCGGTGCACCGAGGACTCGTCGCGGACCCCCCAGCCGGTGAGGTCGGTGGCGTCGCCACGGTTGATGATCGTCACCCACTCACCGTTCGGGTTGTCCCCGTCGGGGCCGGGTGCGTCGTATTCGACGTCGAGCACGGCGACACCGTGCCGCGGGAGCGGTGGACCGCAGGCATCGCGTGCCCACATGCCACGCTCGGCGGTGAATGCCCGCCACTCGAGGTCGATGTAGTCGTCGCGGCGCGGGTGCGCCGACGACATGGCGATGGCGTGGCCGTCGTGGATCAACAACCCCGCCACGTCGGTGCCGTCGGCGGACAGATAGCCGAGGCGTCGGCCGAACCGGTCGCGTTCGTCACCCTCGATGACGAGGGCAGCACCGTCGATGGCGTCGGCGAGCGCGGCGCGGGCTTCGTCGGCCCAGCACTCGTCACGCTCGGGGGCGTTGATCCCGAGGAGGCGCAGTTCCTCGTCCTCGCCGGAGATCCTCACCGTGAGCGAGTCGCCGTCTAGTACCGCCCCGAGTACGGCCGCGTCGCGGCTCGCATCTTCGGGGACGCACGAGGCGGTGATCACCGCAAGGGCCACGAGGACGGTTGTCCGCCGCATCATCGGGCGACGGTACCCTCACCGTCAGAGGAGGTGACATGTCGCTCATCGACATCGGTGACACCCGGCTGTTCGTACGGGACGAGGGCGAGGGCTCCGCGGTGCTGTTCATCCACGGGTTTCCGCTGGACCACACCGTCTGGCTCGATCAGGTCGCGGGAATGCGGAACCGTCATCGTTGCATCGCCCCCGATCTCCGCGGCTACGGCATGTCCGACCGCACCATCGAGACGACGATTCCGATGCGGCGGTTCGCTGAGGACCTCGTGATCCTCGTCGAGCGCCTCGAGCTCGATCGGGTGGACGTGGTCGGGCTTTCGATGGGCGGCTACGTGGCCCTCGCCCTGTGGGAGCTCGCCCCCCAGGTGGTGCGCTCGATGGTGCTCATGGACACCCGCGCCGGTGCGGACGGAGAGGCGGCGCGCGCCAAGCGCGACGACGCCATCGCCGTGCTCCTCACCGGCGGCCGTCCCATCCTCGCCTCGAATCTCGTGGGGGCCCTGCTCACCGAGCCACCACTCGCTGACGCTGCTGCCCGCCTGCGGACGATGGCCGAGGGCACGCCCTACGAAACGATCGTCGCCTCCCTGCGCGGCATGCGCGACCGAAGGGACCGAACCGGGATGCTGGACACGATCTCGGTGCCCACCCTGGTCATCAGTGGCGCCGAAGACCGCCTCATGTCGGCCGAGGACCAGGCACTCATGACCGACACGATCCCCGGCGCGACCGCGGTGGTGATCGATGGTGCGAGCCACCTGCCCAGCATCGAGAAGCCGCAAGAGACGACGGCAGTGTTGCGCGAGTTCTTGAGCCAGGTTTAACAGCCGAGGAGTACTTGGTACTTGGTACTTGGTACGGCCCGTTCTGACTCTCCTCCCACGGAGGGGGAGGCCGGACGCGTCGCGAGGCCTCACTCTCGCTACTCGCTACTCGCTACTCACTACTTCGGCCTTCTCGCCCTCGAAACTCCAATCGAGCCTCGACGCCCGCGCCTTCTCGACGTCGACCCGGCTCAGGATGATTCCGCCGACCACGAAGAAGATGATGAGCGACAGCACGGCTCCTCGTGAGGAACCGGTGATCGTGTTCACCGCGAAGAAGATGAACGGGCCGATGATCGCCGAGAACTTCTCGAACACCGAGAAGAACCCGAAGAACTCGGCCGATGCCTCCTCGGGAATCATCGATCCGTAGAGGCTCCGGCTCAGCGCCTGGGTACCGCCGAGGACGAGCCCGATGAGGGCAGCGAGGGCGTAGAACGGCACCGCCTGTCCAGCGGGCACGAAGTAGGCCCAGGTGAGGATCGTCGACCACAGCCCGATCGAGATGAGGATGGCGGTCTTCGTTCCAACCTTTCCGGCGATCCGACCGAACATGAACGCTCCGCCGACGGCGACGATCTGGACGAGCAGGATGCCCAGGGCGAGCGTCGTCGTGGACAGGTCGAGCGTCTCCTTGGCATAGAACGGGGCGATGGCGATCACCGTCTGGACCCCGTCGTTGTAGAGGATGAAGGCGAGGACGTACTTGAGCAGGTCCTTGAACTTCCGCAGGCGCTTGGTGGTGTCGATGGTCCGACGGAACCCCACTGCGGTGTAGGCGGCGGGCTTCCAGGTGCGGGCGTACTTGGCGGGCAGTTGCTGCTTGATACCGGTCTCCTCCAGTCGACTGAAGGCGAACACTGAGAATCCCATCCACCACAGCCCTGCGAACGCCATGCCGATGCGGGCGGCTTCGACTTCGGTGAGGCCGAAGGTTTCGTGCATGAGCAGCAGGATGAGCACGAGGAGGAAGTTGAGCCCGCCGCCGGCGTAGCCGAGGGCGAACCCCTTCGACGACACCCGGTCGATGGTGTCGGGGGTCGAGATGTCGGGGAGGTACCCGTCGTAGAAGACGATGCTGGCCACGAACCCGCTCTGCGCCAGGAGGAAGAGGGCGATCGCCAGGGCGACGTCGCCCTGCTCGATGAAGTACATGAGGATGGCGAAGGTGGCGCCCGTGTAGGCGAACACCTGGAGGAAGCGCTTCTTGGTCGCCGAGAAGTCGGCGATGGCGCCGAGGATGGGGCTGGCGAGAAAGATGACCAGCGCCCCGAACCCGATCAGCAGCGCTCCCAGCTGCTCCCCATCGACAAGCAGCCCGAAGAGCCGATAGCCCTCCTCGGGCACGATCTCATCGACCAACAGCGCCGGAAAGAGCACGGCGAGGGTGGTGGTGCTGTACGCCGAGTTGGCCCAGTCGTACATCGCCCAGCCGAAGATCGTTCGACGATCGTTCTTCACCATGCCGGCGAGGACGCTAGTCGTTGAGGCTTCGGCCCGGCGGGCCGAATCGGTACTTGGTACTTGGTACTTGGCACTGACGGGCGCCGTTAGGCGACCGGCAGCCTGACCACCGTGTCCTTCTCTCGCTCCTTGAGCGGCTCGAAGCCCCTCTTGTCGTACATGGATCGCGGGCCGTGAAAGTGACCGCCGTCGCTGTCGCCGGGATCGTTACGGGGATAGGCCTCCACCCAGCTCGCCCCGCGGCTCGGCGCGTCGGCGATGACGTGGTCGAGGAGTGCTGTGGCGACGCCGTGGCGGCGATAGGGCGGGGCGATGACGAAGCAAGACACCCCGACGATCGCCTCGGGCTCGGGCCCGTCGGGCTCGAGGAGCTTGATGAGGGCGTAGTCGGAAGTCTGGGAGGCGTTCACCCAGCCGGCCACTGTGCCGTCGACATAGGCGAGATACCCGACGGTGCTCCTGTTGCGGAGACGGTCGACCATCGCCGCCCGGTTCTCCGTCCACAGGCGTTCGGGCATGTCGTCGCCCGGCGGCTCGTGCAGTTCCCGGCAGTAGCAGGAGGCCCAATCCGGGTTACCAGCAAAGCCCGTGTGGTCGAACAGTTCGAGCCAGTCGCCGACCCGCTCGTCGGTCACTCGCTCGACGGTGATCTCCCCGATCGATTCGAGGCGCTCGGTCTGGTTGGAGACACGCTCGACCGCCTCGGCAGCGTTGCGGGCATAGTTGCGCAGCGCCTCCTCGGGGTAGTCCCACTCGTGCGTCTCGGCGGCGTGGGCGATGAACAGGTCGGCGACCGCCTCTGAGTCATCGGCCTCCAGGACTACGTCGCAGGCGAAACAGCCACTCTTCACTTGGACCTCCCTGGGTCAGGAGTGGGACGCTACCGCGTCGAGGTATTTGGTATTTGGTATTTGGTACTTGGTACGAGTCAGCTGCAGCCTGCAGGCGTTAGCTTGCGTCCATGCCAGACGCCTCGCTGCCTCCTGAGTTCATCGCCGAGCTGCGGGAGCTGGAGCGGCACTACCTGGCGGCGGAGGATCCCATCGTCGGATCCGGTTTCCATGGGGGTCCGGAGCGGTGGGAGGCTGAACGGCGGCCCATCCTGGACGCGGTGGATCGTGACGCGCACTTGCTCGACGTCGGCTGCGCCAACGGGTACCTGCTCGAGTGCCTGGTGGCATGGGCCGCCGAGGATGGGTACGCCATCGTTCCCCACGGGGTGGACATCGGTGAGGAGCTCGTCGCACGCGCTCGGAAGCGTCTCCCCGCATTCGCCGACAATCTGCACGTCGGTAACGCCTGGGATTGGGAGCCACCCCGACGATACGACGTGGTGTACACCATCTGGGACTGCGTGCCCGCCGACTACCTCGAGGCCTTCGTACGGAGACTCCTCGACCAATTCGTCGCTCCCGGTGGACGCTTCGTCCTCGGCGCATACGGCAGCCGCAGCCGCAACGAGCGCCCATTTGACGTCGCCAGCTTTCTCAAGGACATCGGCCTAGAGGTCGTCGACCACCGCCTGGTAGGCGCCCCGACCGCAGCCTTCTCCTGGGTCGATGCATGACCGGGCATCTCGAACTCGTGTACCAAGTACCAAGTACCAAGTACCGAAGCGGCCGGAGGCCGCTGAGCCTTCGCGTCACTCCCTCTCACTACCCTCCGACCCATGCGACTCCACGTGGAAGGCTGGGCTCCCGAGTACGGCGCCGCGGTCGAGCACGACGATCAGCTGACCCCCGCCGAGGGGTCGGTGGACGTGACCGTGGAGGATCGACCGTGGGAGCCCATCCCCGGTGCGGATGACGGGGTGGAGCGTGTTGCCTTCGTCGACGGCGTGCGCCGCATCGATGCTCGGTTGCTCCTGGACGCCGACACCGGCCCGGTTGCCGGCCTGTGTGCCTCCTACGGCGTCGGGGCGGTCATCTGGGACCGCCGGGTGCCGCGCAGCGAGGTGGTCGACGCCACCGTCGGGCGGGTGGCGGTCCTCGGATCCGGGCAGGCTCCGGGTTTGCCTCCGTTGGAGGGTGGCCTGGTGTACACACCGATATCGGTCCCCGACGACGATCCTGCGTCACTGATCAGGGCCGTGCACGATGCGATGCGCCGCGCCGAGGCGCGGCTCGCCGAGCAGCTCGCCGGGGACGGGGTGTTCGTGGTCGCCGACGGCCCTCTCTACGAGTACGCCCCCGGAGACAAGATCGGCTACGTGAAGAGCCATCGCCGTACCTACCTCACCGGTGACGAGGCCGGCATCGTCGGCTTGTTGCCGGCGGGGCACCGCAGCCCCCTGTTCACGATCGGGGAGGGGGGCTACCGTCGCTACTCCTGGTACCTGCGACTCGCCGAACGCGGGGCCGGCCACTCGTGGGCTGGCATCGTCCGCTGCGAGGCCTCTGCCGGGCTGGACCGGGAACGGGTATCGACGATCGCCGATCGCTGCGCCGCAGTCCTTCCGACGGTGGGCTCAGAGCCTCACATCGATCCGCGGGCACCGCAGAACCTGGTCCCGATCGCCGCCCTGGAACGGCATCTCCGCCATCTGCTCGGCGACGCCGGCCTGGTACTGCGGTCGTTGCGATCGGCCCTGATGGCGGCCGCATGAGCGTCGGACGGGTTCTCGGCAACCAGCACGCCAACACCCGCGAGTTCCGGGTGGCGATCGCCGAAGGCGAGTACCTGCAGCTCGACGATCTCGTGGTGACCCGGACCGACGTGCCCGGAGCCGGGGTCGTCGACACCTACGGCGTGGTCACCGAGGTCGAGGCGGTCTTCGAGGGCGCCACCTACGAGTCCGACACTTTCCGCATCGCCGAGGAGGGGAGCATGCCGGCGGCGAAGGTCCGTTCGGCGCAGATCGCCGTCACCCGGGTCGATCCCGAGCTGTGGGTCTCACCGGATCCGGGGGGTGCCGTGGCGAGGGCCACCGGCGAGGAACGGGAGAAGGCGCTTTACGCCGACGAGATGGGACGGCCGCTTCCGGTGGGTCTCGGTCGCGACGGCCTGCCGGTGTACGTCGATGTCGACTTCTTCGACGGGCGCAAGGGCGGGCACATGTCGATCTCGGGTATCTCGGGGGTCGCCACCAAGACCTCGTTCGCTCTGTTCTTCCTGCGCATGCTCACGGGCCGTCGCGACATCGTCGGCGACGCCGGTAAGAACCTGCGGGTACTCGTCTTCAACGTCAAGGGCGAGGACCTGCTGTGGTTGGACAAGGGCAACAAGGACTTCTCGGCTGATGCCGCCCGAGCGTGGGGTGTGCTGGGGGTCACCCCAGAGCCCTTCCCGTCGGTGTCGCTGTGGGCACCACCGAGGCCGCGGTCGGGCGACGTCATGGTGGCCGATATCGCCGGCCGTCAGGACGTGTCGGTGTTCGCCTGGACCCCCCGCGAATTCGTCAACGAGGGGCTGCTGCGGTTCGTGTTCACCGATGCTTCCGACACCCGCAACCAGATCTCTTTCGTCGCCGAGCGCGTGGAATCGCAGCTGCGGCGGTTCGCCGTCGACGTCGCCGGACAGCCCGGCGCCATCGTCCTGCGTGACCCGTCTGAGGGGCATGGTCATGGGGCAATGGTCAACCCGCACAAGGGGGAGCGGGTCATCACCGACCTCGACAGCCTGTTCCTGGCGCTCGAGGAATTCCTCGACCCGCCCGACGGTGAGCCCGATCCCCGTTGGACCGGCCGGGTCCAGGGCGGCACGGTGTCAGCCTTCATGCGCCGCATGCAGGCTGCGGTGATCCGCCTCGGCCACCTCATCCAGGCGGGTGACAGCCGCCGGATCGACCGATCGCAAGCCCAGGTGACCGTTGTCGGCATCCAGTCGCTCCACGATCTCGGCCAGCGGTTCGTCGTCGGCGCGCTGCTCGCCGAGACCTTCGGGGAGAAGGAACGCACCGGCCAGCGGTTCCCGCTGTCGGTGGTCGTCCTCGACGAGCTCAACAAGTACGCGCCCCGCGAAGGATCGAGCCCGATCAAGGACATGCTCATCGACATCGCCCAGCGCGGTCGCTCGCTGGGGGTACTGCTCGTCGGCGCCCAGCAGACCGCGTCGCGGGTGGCGCCGGAGGTGCTGGAGAACGCCGCCGTGCGCGTCACCGGCCGTCTCGATGCCGCCGAGGCAGAACGGTCGGAGTACGGATGGATGCTGCCCTCCACCCGGGCTCGGGCCCGGCTGCTCAAGCCCGGCACCATGGTCATATCCCAACCGGCGATCCCGGTACCCCTGGTCGTCGACTTCCCCTTCCCACCGTGGGCGACCCGCAAGGAGGAGGTCGACGACTCCGGCGATGACCCGTTCGATGGCCTTTCGTGAACGTCCACCGTCCACCGTCATCCTTCCAACGATGACGCGCACTCGGATGACGGATGACGGAGGACGACCGTCGCAGGGCAGCGCACCCCGGCACGGGTCATGAGACTTCTCCACACTTCTGACTGGCATGTCGGGAAGCGACTCGATCGGCACGACCGCATGGAGGAGCACCGAGAGGTCATCGACGAGGTGATCGCCATCGCCGACCGGGAGTCGGTCGACGCGGTCATCCACTCGGGCGACCTCTTCGATCGGGCGGTGCCGCCGGTCGATGCCCTCCGGCTGGGTCTCGATGGATTGGTGCGTCTCGCCGCCGGCGGGACCCGTCCGGTGGTGGTCGTGGCCGGCAACCACGACTCGCCGCAACTGTTCGACACGCTCGACCCGTTCCTGCGGCCCTTCGGTGTCCATCTGATCGGGTCGATCCGCGGTCCGCGCGACGGTGGGATCGTCTCGCTGCCGATCGGTGACGGACGGCTCCTGGTGGCGTGTTTCCCCTTCCTGCGTGCAGCTCAGGTGGTCGACTTCATGGCCAAGGTGGACGAGTGGTACGGCACCTACGCCGATCGGGTGCGCAAGATCACCGAGGCGTATGCGAAGGCGCTTGCCGAAGAAGCCTCCGACGCCGATGCCACCGTATTGGCAGGCCACTACATGGTCGGCGGTGTCAAGGTGCGCACCGGGGTGCCCAGGGGCGAGCGGGACCTCCACATCGGCGAGGCCTATGCGGCCACCGAGGCCGCCGTGCCCAGCGCGGTCGACTACGTCGCCCTGGGCCACATCCACGCTCCGCAGCCGGTCCCGGGGTCGAACGTCCCGGCCGAGTACGCCGGGTCGCTCCTCCAATTGGACTTCGGCGAGGCCGGAGAGGAGAAGCGGGTCGTCGTGGTGGACCTCGAGCCAGGGGTGCCGGCCTCGGTCAGATCGGTGCCGATCACCGGTGGTCGTCGCCTGGTGACGGCATCGGGGACCTGGGAGGAGTTGAGTGGTCGCCAGGACCTCGATGGCGTCCTCCTCGACCTCATCGTGCGCACCGACGGTCCCGAGCCCGGCCTGCTCGATCAGGTTCGAGAGCGCTTCCCCGACGTGGTCAAGGTGCGTCCCGAGTACGACCGTCCGACGGTCGAAAGCACGGTGGCGGCCGGGGCGAGCCTCGACGAGCTGTACGCCGCCTATCACCTCGAGACCCAAGCCGCCGAGCCGTCCGAGCCGCTCATGGCCCTGTTCCGAGAGATCGCCGAGGAGGTCGCGGATGCGGCCGACTGAGCTCACCCTGAGCGGCTTTCGATCCTATGCCGAGCCGGTCACGTTCGACTTCACCGATCGGACGCTCCTCGGGATCGTCGGACCGATCGGCAGCGGCAAGTCGTCGATCCTCGATGCCATCGCCTTCGCCCTCTACGGCAAGACACCACGAATCGGCTCTGGAACCAAGAGCCTCATAAACCAGCGCCGTGATGCCCTCCAGGTGTCGCTGACCTTCGAGGTCGACGGCACGACGTGGCGGACGGTGCGGGCGCTTCGTCGTTCCGGTGCGTCGGCGCACACCCTGTATCGATTCGAAGACGGCGAGGCGGGTGAGGTCGCCGACAAGGAGCGCGAGGTGACTGCCGAGGTCGAACGGATACTCGGTCTCGACTTCGATGCCTTCCGGCGTTCGGTGCTGCTCGCCCAGAACCAGTTCGCCCAGTTCCTCGAGGCGACGCCGACCGAGCGCAACGCCGTGCTCAAGGGCGTGTTCGGGTTCGATCGGCTCGACGCCATGCGAGAGGCCACCAAACGCCGCCTCGACGCGGTATCGGTGGACCTGAAGGTCCTGCATGAGCGGAGAGCATCGGCGGAGACCGACCGCACGGCCCTGCCCGAGAAGCAGCGAGCGCTCGACGAGGCGACCTCCCGCGCTGAGACGGTGCGAGAGCTGCGGACCCGTGTCGGCGAGGTCGACGAGCGTCTGAGAGACACCGAGGCAGCCGCAGCGGCAGCCGCCAAGGACGTCGCCTTCCTGGATGAACTGTCGGCGTCGATCCCGTCGCCTGAGGATGCCGACCGCGTGCTCTCGGCACTCACCGAGTCCGAGACGGCGGTGGCGGCGGCCGAAGAGTCTCTGGCTGCCGCTACCCAAACTGCCACCGAAGCCCGCACCGCCCACAGTGCCGCGCTCGAAGCCGCCGGCGGACGAGAGGCGCTGGATGCGGCCAGTGATCTGGTGAGCAGGGTCGAGGCATCGCGGGCAGCGGTAGAGCGTGATCGTGCCCGGATCCCTCCGCTGGAGGCGGCGGTGGCCACGACAGCAGAAGCCGTTGCCGAGGCGGAGGCGGCACTGACCGCGGCCGCGGCCCAGGCGGAGGTCGCGGCGAGCGCCTCGGCGACCGCTGCCCTGGAGGAGGAGAACGCCCGTCAGGCGCTGCATGACGCCCATGGCCGAAGCCGCGCCCACGCGCTGCGATCGGACCTCGCTGTCGGCGAGCCCTGCCCGGTATGTGAGCAGGTGGTCCAGTCCATCCCGTCTTTGGACACACCGCCGGAGTTGAGCGAGGCCGAGGCGGCGCTGGCCCGGATCGTCGCCGGAGGCGCCGCCGCCAGAGAGGGCGAGAGTGCGGCGAAGGCTGCCATCGCCAGAGCCGAAGCGGCGATCGAGGCAGCGAGGGGGCGTCATGACGACGCCGGGTCGGCCCTTACCGCGGCGACGGACAGTGTGGCGCGGCTCGAGGCCGAGGTGGCCCTCCTCGTGGAGGAAACGGCGAAGGTTCTCGGGGATGGCGACCCCCAGGTACGCCTGTCGGCACTGAGGGAAGCCGTGGTCGCCGCGGAGGCTGCGGTGGGCTTGGCCGCCGAGGCCGAACAAGCGGCGCGCGCCGCGGTCGACACGGCGAAGGTAGACCGGGATGCGACTCGAGCTGGCGTCCAGGCTCTCAGGTCCGGGCTCGACAGGCTGGTAGCGCGACTCGACCTGGACATCGAGGCCGGCGACGACGCATCGTCCTTCGCCGCTGCCCTGGACGGGATCCGACAGGCGTGGCTGGACCGGCGGAAAGCGGCGGGGGAATCCCACGATCAGCTGGGTCAGGTGCTGGAGGCGGCTCGTCTCGAACGAACCGACCTCCTCGAATCGGCCGGACTCGCCGTCGGCGACGATCTCGTCGAGGTGATGACCGAGGCCGATCGTTCTGTGACCGCGCTGGCTACTGAGGTGGAGCTGATCGAGCGCCGCCTGGCCGAGCTGGATCGCCTCGACGAGGGCGAGGCCGCCCTGGTGGAGCATGCGTCGCTCCTCGAACGCCTGACGATCGACCTTAGGCCCGCGGCCTTCCTCGACTACGTGCTCGGCGAGCGGCGGCAGGTCCTCGCCGGACTGGCGGGTGACCACCTCGAGACTCTCAGCGGTCGTCGGTATCGGTTCTCCGACGACGGGGAATTCGACATCCTGGATCTCTCCGCCGCAGAGGGCCGCCGCCGCCCCGACAGCCTGAGTGGCGGTGAGTCGTTCCTGGCTTCGCTGGCCCTGGCGCTGGCACTCGCCGAGATGGTGGGAAGGCAGGGCGGCCGCCTAGACGCCTTCTTCCTCGACGAAGGCTTCGGGAGTCTCGACGCAGAGCACATCGACCTGGCGATGGACGGCATCGAGCGTCTCGTCACCGGCGGCACCGGCCGTCTTGTGGTGCTGGTGAGCCATGTCGAAGGGATGCGGGATCGGATCGAGGACCTCATCGTCCTCAGCCGCCACCCGATCACCGATCACACGGTCGTCGAGTCGGGAGCGAAGCCGTGACCGGCCCGCTAGCCGGTATCTCGGTCGTCGAGTTCGCCTCGATCGGGCCGGGACCCTTCGCCGCGATGGTTCTCGCCGACATGGGGGCGCGGGTGGTCCGCATCGAACGACCCGAGGCTTGCGGGGGGCCGGCACCGCGGGACCCGCTGCTCAGGGGGCGGTCGGCGTCGATCGGCCTCCACCTCAAGCATTCGGATGCGGTAGAGGTGGCGCTGCGGTTGGTGGAGCGTTCCGACGTGCTCGTGGAAGGCTTGCGTCCCGGCGTGATGGAGCGCCTCGGCCTCGGTCCCGATGCCTGCCTGGGCCGGAATCCCCGCCTCGTCTACGGTCGGATGACTGGCTGGGGACAGGACGGCCCCCGATCGGGCGAAGTAGGTCACGACATCGGGTATGCCGCACTCGGCGGGGCATTGGGAACGATCGGGCCCGCCGATCGTCCGCCACCACCGCCGCTCAACCTCCTGGCCGACTTCGGTGGTGGCGCCATGATGTTGGTTTCGGGCATCCTCGCCGCCCTGGTCGCCAGAGGATCGTCGGGCAAAGGCGATGTGGTCGACGCGGCCATGGTGGAGGGTGCCGCCCTGCTCACCGCCATGATCCACGGCATGCGCGCCGAGGGTGTGTGGTCGGACGAGCGCGACGACAACCTCCTGGACGGTGGTGCCCCGTTCTACCGGTGCTACGCCACCGCCGATGGTCGACATGTGGCGGTGGGGGCGCTGGAACCGCAGTTCTACCGGGAGCTCCTTGCCGGGCTGGAGCTGGACGACGGCGACCTGCCCGATCAGTACGACCGTGCGGGGTGGCCGACCCTGCGAGAGCGTTTTGAGGCCGTGTTCGTCACCCGCACCCGCGACGAGTGGGCAGCGATCTTCGCGGGGACGGATGCGTGCGTCGTTCCTGTGCTGGCGCTCGGAGAGGTCGCCGCCGACCCCCACCTGGCTGCGCGGGGCACGTTCGTGGACCTGGGCGGCACGGTGCAGCCGGGACCGGCTCCGCGTTTCGGGAGCTCCGGGCCGACGATTCCAGCGCCGGGTCGACCACCCGGGGCGGACGGCGCGGACGTACTCGCCGATCTCGGCTACTCCGAGGACGATGTCGCGCATCTCAGGTCGGTCGGCGCGGTCAGCTGAGCGGTCACTTTCCGGGCCTGATGGCCGGGTGGTGGGGTAGGGCGGGTATCGTCGCCGTCCAATGGCTCGCCTGGGCATCGTCGGTTTCCCCAACTCCGGTCGTACCACCGTCTTCAACGCCCTGACCGGCCTCGAGGCAGGTACTGCCCCGCACCCCTATGCGACGACCGAGCCCAACCTGGGTGTCGCCCGGGTTCCCGACGATCGGCTCGAGGCCGCCGCCCGGGCGGAGGGCTCGAAGAAGATCACCCACGCGGTGCTCGAACTCGTCGACCTGCCGGCACTCCACTCCGCCGACGGCTCGCCCAACGGGCAGGCCATCGGGCGGCTCCGTGAGATGGAGGCCCTGCTGATCGTGTTGCGCGCCTTTGACGATCCGGGCGTCGCCGATGCGGGGTGGGGCGCCGATCCGGTTGCTCAGGCCGAGAGCCTTCTCCTGGAACTCGCCCTCGCCGACGCCGAGGTGTTCGACCGGCGCGCCGAGCGGGCGTCCAAGGAGGCGTCGGCCGAGGCGGGAAAGCGCTCGACTGCCGATGCCATCTCTCGTGCCGCCGCGGTACTGGCCGAAGGGGTCGCCCTCCGGTCGAGGGAGTGGTCGTCGTCGGACCTGGATGCGTTTCGGGACATGGCTCCGCTCACGCTGCTCCCTGCGGTCTGGGTGGTCAACGTCGGAGAGGACGAGGGGAACGCCGAAGCACTGCACGCCGCCGTCGCTTCCGTCGTACCGGAGGGAGACGAGGTCATCACCCTCTCCGCACGAATCGAGGAGGAAGGATCCCGGCTGGATCCGAGCGAGCGCGCCGAGCTGTTCGATGGGCTCGGTCTCGGCGTCGGCGCCGTGGCCGAAGTCACCAGAGCCACCTACGCCGCGCTCGGCCTCATCTCATTCTTCACCGTCGGTCCGAAGGAGTCCCGTGCTTGGACGGTCAGGAAGGGGTCGTCGGCGGCTGAGGCCGCGGGAAAAATCCATAGTGATTTGCAGCGGGGTTTCATTCGCGCCGAGGTTGCGCCGATAGAGATGGTGTTGGCGGCTGGGGGATGGGACGCAGCGAAGGCAGCAGGAAAGGTCAGGGTCGAGGGTCGTGACCACCAGATCCATGAGGGCGACGTGATCGTCGTGAGGTTCTCGGTATGAGCGACCACGAGGAGATGTCACATGCACCCCTTCCCATCACGAGGCGAGCCGTGGTAGAGCGCCGCCGCTACGTCGCCGAGATCACCGATCGGGTGCGTCGAGGCGAGTATCGAGTCCCCGCAGACAAGGTCGCCGAAGCGGTCCTGAAGTCCCTGCACCGTCGGCCCCGCCCGGACACCCCCGCCGCCGACCGGTGAGAGCCGTCGTTCAGCGGGTGGCTCGAGCCTCGGTGATGGTCGAGAGTCGCACCGTCGGCGAGATCGGGCCCGGCCTCCTCGTCCTGCTCGGCATCGCCGACGGCGACGAGGATCGAGACGCCGAGACGATGGCCGACAAGATCGCCGGCCTCCGCATCTTTCGTGACGATGACGGCTCGATGAACCTGGCAGTCGGTGACGTCGGTGGCGCGGTGCTCGTCGTGAGCCAGTTCACCCTCATCGCCGACCTCCGCAAGGGCCGACGCCCGTCGTTCGTAGGAGCCGGTGCGCCATCCGAGGCCGAGCGACTCGTCGCTGCGGTTGCCAGCCGGATCGAGGCGGCCGGGATCCCGGTTGCCACCGGCGAGTTCGGCGCTTCCATGGAGGTGACGCTGATCAACGACGGCCCGGTCACGATCGTGCTCGACGTCGAGGACGGCCGCGTGCGCTGATCGGCTCAGCCAGCGGCGTTGTCGGCGAGCCAGGCGGTGCCCGCCGCGCAGAAGCGGCTGAAGTCGCACCAGCGACACCCGGGTGACGGTGTCGGCTCAGTCTCGCCCGCACCGACCCGGGCGACGATGTCGGCGACGGCGGCGGCCGCTTCGTCGAGCCAGGCATCGTCGACATCCTCCGACACTTCGGTGGGTTCGTCCTCACCGAGGTACAGGAAGGTGACCCGAAGCGGGCCGGGACGCCGTCCTTCCACCAGCCCGGCTCGCGCCACCGCCAGGGCGTACGCCTGGAGCTGGACGCGACGCGACGGATCGTCGGATGGGCGCCCGCTCTTGAAGTCGACGATCTCCCACACTCCGTCCGGGGTCTCGAAGACGGCATCGATGCGGCCTTCGATCCTCGTGTCACCGATCTTCAGACTGAAGGGTGCCTCGACGAGGAGCGGTTCGAGAGAGGCGAACCGGGATGCCTGGAATGTCGAGTACGCAGATATGGCCCCGCGGGTTGAGGCCATCTCGGCGTCGTCCGCGGAGAAGGCGACACCGTCGAGGTCGTCGAACGTCTGGATGCCGCGCAGCCGACGCTCGATCCGTTTGTGCACGTCGACGCCGTGTCGGGCGGCGGGCGAGGGCCGCCGCGGAAGCCGATCGACGTATGCCCAGTGGTGCCGCTGCGGGCAGGCGGCGAAGGTGACCACGCCACTCACCGACATTCGGGGCCGCTCGGCCGCCGGGTCCGGTTCCGGTGGAGATGGAAGGCCGTCGAGCCGTGCCTGAAGTGCCTCGATCCGTTGCTCGAACTCTGCTCCGATCCCGGCGTCGCCCGCGGCGCGATCAACGGTCGCCGGGTCGACGATCGCTTCGGCGAGGGCTTGCTGCCACCCGTCGGCGAACAGGGGGTCGGGCACCGACCGCCATCCGATCTCGGGTATCAGGCTCGTCGGCGCTTCCCCGGGGTCATCGGCCCGATCGGGTTCGGCGACAGCGGTGGTGTCGATGAGCGAGAAGAGCGGGCTGGGCTTCTTCGGCCGGCCCGTCGTGTACCAGAAGGCTCCGCTGGCGACGAGTTCCTCGCGTGCCCGGGTGACGGCCACGTAGGCGGTGCGCCACTCCTGATCCCGGTGGCGCTCCTTCAGAAGTTCCTTGCGCTCCTCCGGGTCGTCGCCCAGGACCGGCAGGTGTCGTTCGTCGAGCCGGAACCGATAGGGGAGGATCTCGGGACGGCTGATCGGGTCTTCGTAGGTGACCACGCTGCCGGGGAAGGTGCCGTCACAGAGGGCAGGGAGGAACACCACGGGCCACTCGAGGCCCTTGGCGCGGTGCACGGTGATGAGTAGCACGGCGTCCTCGCCGCTCACGTTCGCCGTGTCGAGCCCGTCCTCGGCGCCATCCTCGGCGAGCAGGTCCAGGTGCTGCAGGAAGGCGGTGAGCGATGGCGCCCCCTCGAGCGGACTCCACGACTCGACCAGGTCGAGGAAGCGGTACAGGTTGAGCCGGGCAGTCAGGCGGGCCGTGTCACCGAGCGCGTCGACTTCGGCCCAGGCGTCGGTTCGGTCGAGGACGAGACGGCACAACTCGGCGAGGTTGGTCGACTGGGCGGCGCCCACGAGATCCCGGTGGAGTTCCATGAAGCGAGCCAACCGGCGGCGAGCCTCGTCGCTGAGTCCCTCGAGGGTGGCAACGTGCTCGAGGGCGTCCACCAGCGCCCAGCCGAGCGGCTCGTCGTTGTCGGCGCGGCGCCGTAAATGGTCCGCCCAGCGTGCGAGCGGGGCGAGGTCACCGAGTCCGAGGCGGAACGATGCCCCGGTGAGGATCCTCGCCAGAGCGATCCCATCCTGGGGTCGACCGAGGAGGCTCAGCCAGGCGTGGAGGTCAGCAACCTCGGGCACCTCGAGTAGCCCTCCGAGCGAGGCGACCTCCACCGGTACCTCACGGGCGACCAGGGCATCGCGCACCGCCGCCATCTGGCGGTGCTTGCGAAACAGGATGGCCATGTCGCTCCACTGGCGTCCCGCCGCGTGAAGCCGGACCGCTTCGTCGGCGATCCATGCCGCCTCGTCCAGGGCGGTGCGAAGCCAGTGGGTTCGTACCGTGGCCCGCGGTGCGTCGGTTCGCGCCCGTAGTTCGTCGATGTCTCCAGCGCGGGAGATCTCGGCTCGGACCGCGTTGGCGACGGTGAGGATCTCCGGACCCGAACGCCAGTTGGTCGACAGGGGAAGAGACGGTGATGGAGCCCCCGCCGCCAGCGGGAAGTGATGGGGGAAGTCCTCGAAGTTGGCCGGTGAGGCTCCCCGCCACTCGTAGATGGTCTGATCGGGGTCGCCGACGGCAGTGACCGGGAAGCCGCCGCCGAAGATCCGTCGGAGCAGCTCGCGCTGACCCGGGTTCGTGTCCTGGTACTCGTCGAGCAGCACGACGCGGTAGCGGTTCTGGATGCGCTCGGCGATGGCGGCGTCCTCGACGAGCCGGCAGGCCAACGCCACCATGTCGGCGTAGTCGACGGCGCCCAGCTCCTCCTTGCGCCGCGCGTACGCCCGGAGCACGGCGACCATGTCGCTGCGCTGGAGGAGCACGTCGTCATCGGCGTCTGCGTCGTCGGCGATGGCGGTGAGGTCGACGAGGTGGTCACCGACGGCGGATGCCAGGCGCTGCAGGTTTTCGACGATTGTTCCGGCGCGGGTGAGGTCGAGGGCCCGGTGGGGGGTGTCGCCGAGGGCGTCGAGCAGCATCTGGCGGGCGTAACCCGGGGGCACGATTCGGGGCTCGCGCGGGATGCCGATGAGGGGTCCGAACTCGCGCAGCAGGCTGTGCGCAAAGCCGTGGTAGGTCTGCACCTGAACCTCGTGGCCGGCGGCGGTGTGGTCCGGGAGGTTGGTGCGCAGGCGATCGGCGAGTTCTTCGGCGGCCTTGTTGGTGAAGGTGATACCGAGCGCCTCTTCGGGTGCGATGTCGTGGTCCGTCACCAGGCGGACCATGCGCATCGTCATGGTCTGCGTCTTGCCGGTCCCGGCGCCTGCGGTGACCCGCAACGGTTCGAGGGGGTGATCGACGATGCGTTCCTGTTCAGGGGTGAGTTTCATCCGGCGTACGCCTCTGCGCCCTCCGGCCAGGCCGGACACAGCGTGCGGTGTGGGCATCGCTCGCAATGGACCCCGGGCTCAGGGTTCCATCGCTCGTCGGCGATGCCCTGCTGGGCGACCCGCATTGCCTCCTCGACATCGGGAAGGCGGGACAGGTCGAACCCGCGGCGCGGGATCGAGACCTGCTTGGAGGCCGGAAACCACATCTCCGCGCCGGCGACCTCCGACGCGTCGACGGCGCTCACGTAAAAGCCCAACTGGACCGACACCGCGGCATCGGTGGTCTTCGGTACCCTCGTGCCCGTCTTGTAGTCGATCACCCACACGCCTTCGGGTCGCTGCTCGACGCGGTCGATACGGCCCACCCATTGGACTCCGTCGATCTCCCGCTGGACGGAGACCTCGAGGCCGACGGCCGGGCCCTCACCCGGCCACAGGTCGTAGAGGCGGGTGATGATCCACGATGCCCTGGCATGCCACGCCTCGGCCCATGGGCTTCCTCCGTAGTCGTCAGGCTCGAAGACTTCATCGAGAGCGGCCAGCGCTTCATCGGCGGTTCCGTGATCGTCCCCTCTGGCCAGAGCGGCCGACTCAGCGCGTTCGAGGGCGTCGTGGATGGCGCTCCCGAGCGAGGCGTAGGTGGATCCCGCGTTGCCGAGGCCCAGGCCGCGTTCGAGCACGTAGCGCCGGGGACAGGTCAGGTACGACTCTGCCCGACTCGGCGACATTCGTAGGGGCTTCTCGGTGACGCCGTGGTCGGGACCACGATCCAGCACCCCGGCGAAGTGCCCCGGATCGCGGGGCCGCCAGGCACCCGGGCGGGTAAGGGCGGCGAGGGCGGCGAGCCGGTCCACGGCTGGCTCTTGCGGGTCCCGCGCCGTGCGGCGCAGCCAGGCCTCTGCCTCCAGTGCGGTGATTGGCTCCTGGTACTCCCCTGGTGATCCGGCCGCCTCCTCCATGGGTCTACCGGCAATGAGCGGGATGATCCGGCTGGGGGCGCCCCCGGTCATGTCGACCCCCATCGACGTGCAGGTGACGACGGCGCGGTGCCGGGCGCGGCAGAGAGCGGTGTAGACGAGGCGCATCTCCTCCTGGATGCGGAACCTGGTGTAGGCACTGTCGTCGCCGCTGTGGGTGGGGGAGAGGTGGCGGGTCCCGAGGATCGAGTCGCGGGTCCTCAGGTCGGGGAGGACGCCCTCCCGAGCATCGGCGATGAAGACGACGTCGTACTCCTCGCCCTTGGCCTGGTGGAGCGTGGTCAGGGTGACCTGGTCGGTGTCCGATGCCCGAAACTCGAGGAGCGGCTCCGCTTCGAAGTCCTCGGCTCCCGCCGCGGCGAAGTAGTCGCGCAGCGTCGACGTGTCGTCGCGGTCGCGGAGGCGCTCCAGTGCTTGCCCGAACGATGCCAGCGCGGCTCGGTCGTCGGCTGCTGCCGGGTCACGCGCAACACGGTCGAACACGCTGAGCGTCGTCCACACAGCCCAGAAGCCATCGGAAGCGGGTGCCGTAGCGGCCCAGGTCGGATCGGCGACGAGTTCGCCGATCTCAGCAGCGCCATCGTCTGAGGCGAGCACTTCGGTCCACGCCTCGCCCCGCAAGGCAGTGCGCTCCATCTCGCGGACCCGGCCCAACGGCAAACCCACCAGGGGTCCGAGCAGCACCCGTCGAAAGGCATCGGTCCGGCGGTTCCCGTCGGCCGTGGCTGCTTCCACCAGATCTCCGATGCATCGCACCAGACGGTGGCCGACGAGGCGGTCGTCGGGCTGTTCGTGGGGTATGTGACGGCGATGGAGAGCGCGCGCCAGTTCGCCGAGCAAACTGCGCTTCGACCGGACGAGGACCGCCATGTCGCGATAGGGGATTCGTCCGACCAGATGCGCTCGTTGGATCTCGCCGGCGATCCACTCGGCCTCGTGCGACTGCTGATCGAAGCGGTAGGTCTCGACGGATCCCTCGCCGGGAGCCGGGATCACCGGACCGGCCGCACCGGGAAGCCCGGTACCGGCGGTGACCCGGACTGCCGCCGAAAGGATCGCTTCGGGGACCCGGAACGAGGTGGTGAGCACTAGCCGCCGTGCCGGGTGCTCGTCGCTGCCGAACCGGGTGGGGAAGGCATCGATGTTGCCCACCTCTGCACCCCGGAATGAGTAGACGGACTGATAGGGATCTCCGGCGACGGTGAGGTTGCCACCCGGCCCGGCGAGGTGGTCGAGCAGCGTCGCCTGCGAGACGGTGGTGTCCTGGTACTCGTCGACCAGGATGTGCGTCGGAACCCCACCTCGCTCCTGTCGCACCTCCGGTCGAGCCAGGAGTCGGATGGCCTCCGCCTGAAGTGAGCCGTAGTCGATGCGTCCGCGGTCGACGAGGGTGTCGCGGTAGCGACGCATGAACCCGGGGATGGCCCTCCAGTCGGCGCGGGCGAACCCCTCTATCTCATCGGGTCCGATGAGGCGTTCGGCGGCTCGCATGCAGAAGTCGGCGAGATCGGCTGCGAAGGATCGAGTGCCGAGGAGTCCGCGGAAGGGCTGCGGCCAGGCCTTCGGATCCTCACCCGCCAGCACCTCGGCGACCAGGGTGACCTGCTCGGGACCGGTGAGCGGCGTTGGCGGGCTCGGCCAGTCTCCCTCGGCTCCGTGGGCCTCGATGAGTTGAAGGGCGAGGGAGTGAAAGGTGAGTGCAGGGATCCGACTGAACGAGCGGTCGAGCGTGGTGGCGAGCCGGGTCCGCAGGTCGGCAGCACCGCGCCGCGAGAACGACAGCAGCAGGAGGTGGTCCGGTCGAACCCCGGTGTCGTCGATGAGGTGCCGAGCGCGTCGCACCAGGAACTCGGTCTTACCCGAGCCGGGGCCACCGACGACCAGCTGGGGTCCGTCGGTGTCGGCGATGGCTGCATCCCAGGCGTCCGGGTCGATCCGCGTCTCTGAACCCTGCACCGGGCCAAGGTACTCGGTGGGTGTGACACGACCGGGGCGGGTCGCCCACGCCCGCGGGTAGATTGTCTCGCGCACACCAGCCACTGAGGAGCGTGGGAGACATGAACGGCGTAGGACTCCGGGAGTGGGACTCGCCCCTGTATCACGACGCGGTCGATCAGTTCGACCGCGTCGCCGAGATCATGGCCGTCGACGCCAACGTGGCCTCCCGGCTCAGAGTGCCGCAAAGGTCCCTCGTCGTCACCTTTCCATACCGAAGGGACGAGTACTCGGAAGTCGAGAGCCTGTTCGGGTATCGCGTACAGCACGTCCTGTCGATGGGCCCGACCAAGGGCGGGATCCGGTACGCCGCCGACGTGAATCTCGGCGAAGTCGCCGCCCTCGCCATGCTGATGACGTGGAAGTGCGCCATCGTCGGGCTGCCGTTCGGGGGTGCCAAAGGCGGTGTGCGCGTGGACCCGACCCTCCTGTCGCGGTCCGAGAAGCAGCGCGTGACCCGTCGGTACACCACAGAGATCATCAACTTCATCGGCCCCAATAAGGACATCCCTGCGCCGGACATGGGCACGGACGAACAGACGATGGCGTGGATCATGGACACCTACAGCCAGCAGGTCGGGCATTCGGAACCGGCGGTGGTCACGGGAAAGCCCCCGGCCCTCGGTGGTTCCGTGGCCCGTCGCGAAGCCACGGGTAGAGGCATGGTGAGTCTGCTGCCGGCGGCCGCCGACAGGGCCGGGCTCGCAGTGGACGGCGCCACGGTCGCCATCCAGGGGTTCGGGAACGTCGGGCTTTACGCTGCCCTGGCGGCAGACGAGCTTGGCACCAACGTGGTGGCCATCTCCGATGTCACCGGCGCGGTGTACAACCCGAAGGGGATCCCGATCGCCGAAGCCGTCACCTGGGCGCAGAACGAGAAGAGCCTTGCCGGGTTCACCGGGGGTGGCGAGCGGATCACCAACGAGGAACTGATCGAGCTCGACGTCGACGTGCTCATGCCGTGCGCCACCGGCGGGGTGATCACCAAGGACAATGCCGCCGCCGTCAGGGCGAAGCTCATCCTCGAAGGAGCCAACGGGCCGACGACGATCGAAGGGGATCGGATCCTCCTCGAGAACGGCGTGTTCGTGGTCCCCGACATCCTCGCCAACGCGGGTGGCGTCACCGTGTCGTACTTCGAGTGGGTGCAGGACCTGCAGAATTACTTCTGGACCGAGAACGAGATCGTCGGCCGGCTCCGCGAAATCATGGGCCGGTCGTTCGCCGACGTGGTCGCCGTCGGCGAGAAGTATCAGACCGACATGAGGACCGCGGCCCTGATCAAGGGGATCAAGCGGGTGGTCGACGCCAAGCTCGCTCGCGGCGTCTTCCCCTGATGCGAGATATCACTCTCGGACAGCCACCGCCAGCCGCTCCGTGCCGTCGACGTCCTTGTTGAACGCCGGGCACAGGTCCTGGAACGAGCACCAGTCGCAGAGCCTGCTCGGCCGCGGTGGGAAGTGCCCGGTGGTTATCGCCTTGTCGATCGCCGACCACAGGGCGCGCAGTTGTCGGTCCATGGCGTCGAGTTGGGCGTCGTTGATGTCGATCCGATACACGGTCGGACCGTTGAGGTAGATGAGCTGAATGGCGTCGGGTGTCGTTCCGGTTCGCTGGCGGACGAGCAGGGCATAGATCTTCAGGGCAAAGAAGGCCGGCAGGGCGTATTGCTCCGGGGGAGCCTTACCGGTCTTGTAGTCGGTGATGACGACCCGACCGGCAGCGTCCTTTTCCATGCGGTCGAGGATGCCCCGGATCGTGATGCCGTCGAGGTCCTCCAGCATGTCGAGTTCCCGTTCGATCGGGTCGAAAGCGGTCGGGTCCTCCACGGCGAAGTAATTGGCGAGCAACTCGAGACTTTCGATCCCCCAGGCCCGCTCGTCCTCGACGGACTCGAAGAGTCCCTCATACTCTCCAGCGCGCACCTCCGCCCACGCTTCACGGAATAAGTCGAACAGCGTGTCGGGTGTCCGTTGCTCGGCCGGGAGGTCGAAGAGCCGCTGGAGGGCGAGGTGGGCCGTGGTCCCGCGAGCCTGATACACGGTCGTCGGCTCGGGGAGCCGATCGATGGCACGGAACTTGAACAGTTGCGGGCAGTGCTTGAAGTCACCAGCCCGACTCGGTGACAGGGTTTCCAGCGTCATGGTCACGAACCCTAGGTGAAGCGAGTGACACGAATGTAGTTCGACGGTAGCCGCGGCGTGCGATCAGGCATCGACGGGGTCGGGGGTGCGTCGCCTGAGACGAGTGAGATCGCCGTCCCACACGGCGAACACCACGGTGCCGACCACCAGCCACCCGGCGGTGATCAGGAACATGGATCGGTATCCGACGAAGACGATCAGCGATCCGAGGATCGGCCCTCCGACCAGGGTGCCCAGGTCGAAGACGCCGGTGAAGATCGCCGACGCCGATCCGCGGTCACGCGGCGCCGCCCGCCCGAACGACACGCTGAACAGGATGGGGAACAGCGAGCCGTGCCCGGCGCCGCACAGTACGCCAGCGAGCATGATCTCACCGGTACTGCCAGCGTTGGCGAGAGCGACGAGGCCGCAACCGAAGACGGCGATCGCCGGATACAGGACCCGTTTCGGTCCCACCCGGTCCGGTACCCAGCCGAAGAAGAGCCTGAGCAGGATGGCCGTCGCCGCGTAGGTGCCGAAGAACGCGCCGACCGACCCGACACCAGTGGTGTCGACGAAGGTGCGGATGAACGTGAAGTAGGCGGTCAGGGCCATCGCGAAGACGAACGAGATCCACCACATGGGGAGCAGGTCGCGTTGGGCGAGGGGACGGGTGAACGACACCGCCGTGCCCGGCTCCAGCCGCGGCGCAACTTCGGCGAGAGGGAAGGTGAGCACCAGGGCGATCACGGCCAGGCCGAGCGCGGTGACGAAGAGCCCGTCGAAGCTCCACCTCCCTATCACGAAGTCCCCCAGAAAGCCACCGATCGCGATGGGAAGCAGCCCGGCCACCCCGACCAGCGAGAGACCCTGGGTGCGTCGCTCGGGAGGGACCAGGTCGGCGGCGTAGGCGAGCATCGCCGAGAACACGAGGCCGATGGCGATGCCGTGCCCGATGCGAACGGTGAACAGCCACGGGTCGATGGCGTCGACCGTGAGATAGGCGGCGATGACGAGCACATTGAGCACGTTGCCCGCCATGAAGAGGGGTCGCCTGCCGAGGCGGTCGATCGAGCGACCCATCCAGGGGCGCACCGCGATGGCGCTGAGTGCGGTGACCGCGAAGATCACGCCGATCTGCTGCTCGGAGGCACCGAGGTCGTCGCGCAGGAATCCAGGGAAGTGGACGAAGAGGAAGAACGACATGCCCTGGAACAGAAACGCAAACCAGGTCCAGAAGAATCGGGGCGTGAGGAGTGCGGGCATGGCAGAGCGAGCCTAGGAGTCGGTCGCTCGCCGTGAGTCGCGTCGGGAGCATCGGGGTCTCGTGTCCCCCGCGAAATCGACCTCAAGAACGCGAAAACTACCTACCCGCTCCATTTGACCCGGTGGCCGGACTCGCCTACCTTCCCCCCACTCCTTCCCGGGACCGCAAGGAAACGGGAAGGCGGCCCCGAGGGGTCGCAGGGGAGGACCTCCGGGTCCGAACCAGCGCTCAGCGGGGCCACGGCCCACCGAAAGACTTCGGTCAGACGGAGGGTGCCGGATCGGCCGCAACGCCGAAACGGTTCCCCCTGAGGGGCTTTCCGCAAGGAGAGTTCGACAGGGGGACATGGAGCCCCGAGGGGGCAGCGGCTTCGGCCAACGCTTCCTCGGGGTTCCACCTTTTTCGGGGTCGGCTACCGGCTACCGGCTACCAGCCTCTCGCCTCACCTCCCTTGCTCCTCGCTCCTCGTCCCTGGCTCCTCCGGCTCGAGCGTCACCCGCGCTCGCCGACACCTCTGGCTGTCAGCTGTGAGCTGTGAGCTCTCTCTGGCTGTTTGCTGTGAGCTCTCTCTGGCTGTCAGCTCGCGAAAGCAGTGCGTGAAAACTTCCGGTGAGGCGCGAAAACGGACTAGCCGCTCAAGTTGACCGGGCACTGTCGGGGTCGTAAGGTTCTCCTATCACTACAGCGATGTGGTGGTGCCAACGACCGGCAACGGTCGGCGGCGGTTCCGACCCAGCTCCTTCGGGAGGGTCGCACCGGCCGAAAGGACCGGACGACTGCCGGACCAACTTCGGCACCGAGCTTCGGCTCGAGGTTGAGGGAGGGCAGAGTCGCAAGGCTCCGCTCGGACGGAAATATCCCGAGAGGGTTCTGGCTCCGGCCAGTGACTTTCTCGGGATTTTCCGCGTTCAGGGGGCGAGCCTATTCGCTCACCCCTCAGGGCCCGTGACGCCGAGCGGAGGGTGGAAGGCGTACAGGTACTCGCGCAAGGTGAGACCAGATGCGGTCACCTCAGTGGCGAGGTTCCGACCCACGTACCGAAGGTGCCATGGCTCGTACGTGTAACAGGTGAGTGCCTCGGCTCCCTCCGGGTAGGTGACGATGAATCCGAACCGGTGGGCATTGGTGGCGACCCACTCGCCCGTGGGTGACGCTCCCCACGCCTGGTCGACGTCGGTGAGTCCTTCGCTGGTGAGGTCGACCGTCGTGCCCAGTTGGTGTTCCGAGTGCCCGGCCCGCGCCGCCCGGCGCAGCGCCTCGTCCTCACCGAATTCGGCGATGCGCAGGTCGAGGATCTGCTGCTGCTGATCGAAGCTGCGGTAGGCGGCCAGCATCGTCACCGGTGTGCCGTTGTCGGCAGCAGCCTGGCGCAGCGCTCGGAGGTCGGCGATCAGAAAGGAGCGAACCAGGACGCCTTCGCCGACGGCGAACCCGGCGTCGGCCGCCGGCACGAGATCGTCGGGCGCATAGGTGGCAGGGAGGCGCCGAGCCGTGTCGACGACCACCGTCGCCCACGCCGTGGCCGGGTCCTCGGAGATCACCAGGTCACCGGTGGTGCAGGGCGGCGGTGCCGGGATCGTGGTGGTAGTCGGCGTGGCGAGCGTCGTTGTGTCGAGGAGGGCGTCGCCTCCGGCACCAAACAGTCGCCCGATCAGGGTCGTGGCGAGCACCACGGCGAGGATGACACCCACGCCGACGGCGATCCTGCGGCGCACGTAGATGTGCGTCGGTAGGCGGCGATCCGGCGGGCGACGAGTTCCCATGGCGGCTTGGAGGGTAGGTCGGCGCCCGCCTATCGCCCGTCGCTCCTCGCTCCTCGCCCCTCGCCCCTGGGTCCTCGCCTCTCGCCTCTCGCCCCTCGCTCCTCTAGATTCAGCTTCGTGCCCCACATGATGGACGACTTCCCGCTTCTCATGTCGACGCTGTACGACAACGCGGTGCGGGTGCACCCGGGCCGCGAGATCGTGTCGGTGGAGTACGACCGCAGCATCCGTCGCTCCACCTACGGCGACACTGACGAGCGGGTTCGGCGGCTCGCTGCCGCCCTCGACGATCTCGGGGTGGACACGGGGGATGCCGTGGCCACCTTCGCCTGGAACAACCAGCGGCATCACGAGCTCTACTGGGCGACGGCCAACACCGGTCGCGTCTGCCACACCTTGAACATCAGGCTGTTCCCCGATCAGCTCGCCTACATCGTCAACCACGCTGCCGATCGCGTGCTCTTCGTGGACCCCGATTTGGTGCCCCTGGTGGAGCGATTCGTCGGCGAGCTCGACACGGTGGAGCACGTGGTGGTCATGGGGCCGGAGGTGGTTGGTGATCTCCCCAACGCCATCGCCTACGACGACCTGATCACCGATGCCCCGCCCTGGGGCGCTTGGCCGATCCTCGACGAGCGGTCCCCGATGATGCTCTGTTACACGTCAGGCACGACCGGCAACCCCAAAGGCGTCGCCTATACGCAGCGGTCCACCTACCTGCACACGATCTCGTCGCTCGCCGCCTTTCCGATCTCGGCCGCGGACACGGTGTTGCCCGTGGTTCCCATGTTCCACGCCGCCGCCTGGGGGTACCCGTTCTCGGCGACCACCGTCGGCGCCAGGATCGTCTACCCGGGACCCGACCTCTCGCCGGAAGGGCTGGTCGGCCTCTACGAGCGCGAGCGGGTGACCTTCTCGGCAGGGGTGCCGACCGTGTGGGCGGGCATCCAGCAGCACCTGATGGACCATCCCGACGCGGACACCTCTTCGATTCGGGCGTTGATGTGTGGAGGGTCGGCGGTGCCGCGGTCGATGATCGAGTGGTTCCAGCGCGATCGGGGGATCGTCCTCCAGCAGGGGTGGGGGATGACCGAGACCAACCCGGTGGCCTCGATCTCAGTGCTCCTCCCCGAGCACCGGGATCTCGACCTCGACGAGCGCCTCGACCGCCTGGAGACGGCTGGGCTGCCGGTGCCCGGGCTCCAGGTGAAGATCGTCGACGAGGACGGCGCCGAACTGCCGCACGACGGCGAGGCGTTCGGCGAGCTGCTCATCCGCGGCCCGTGGATCGCGGCCCAGTACTTCCGCGACGAACGCCAGGAGGCATTCGTCGACGGCTGGATGCGCACCGGCGATGTGTGCAAGATCACGCCGGAGGGATACATCGTCATCACCGACCGTGCCAAGGACGTGATCAAATCGGGCGGGGAATGGATCTCATCACTCGATCTCGAACGCGAACTGATGGCGCATCCCGGTGTGGCCGAGGCCGCGGTGATCGGGGTCAAGCACGTCAAGTGGCAGGAGCGCCCCCTCGCCCTCGTGGTGCGCCGCCCCGGCTCGGAGGTGACCTCCGAGGAGCTGCTTGCCCATCTCGACGGTCGGGTGGCGAAGTGGTGGCTGCCCGACATGATCGAATTCGCCGAGGAGTTGCCCAAGACGGGCACCGGCAAGTTCGACAAGAAGGTCGTCCGCGATCGCTTCGCCGACGTCCTGCTCGATGACTGAGACACCGGCTACGCGCGCTGCAGCTGAGTCGGGCCTCGACCATGAGGTCGTCGAGTACGGCCCGGTGGCCAGCGTGGAGGAGGCGGCCGAGGCCCGTGGTGTCGACCTCCGCCAGGTGATCAAGACGATCGTGGTCCGCCGCGGCGAAGGCGACCATGTCATGGTTCTCGTCCCGGGCGATCGGGTCATCGACTGGGGGAAGCTGCGGGCTTTGCTCGGCGTGTCGCGCCTGTCGCTCGCCGCCGCAGACGAGGCGATAGAGGCCACCGGGTACGCGCCGGGGACCATCACTCCGTTCGGCTCCAGCACGGCGCTGCCGGTGATCGCCGATGCTTTAGTGACTGGGTTGGTGTCGATTGGTGGGGGAGCCCATGGGGTGGCGATTCACATCGACGCCGCCGACCTGATCGCGCACTTCGATGCCGAGGTCGCCGAGGTGACGCGGGGTAGCGAGGAGCGAGTAGCGAGTAGCGAGTAGCGAGTAGCGAGGGACGGAGGGGGGTCAGGGGCCGAGGGT
>DATKBG010000184.1:0-7463 GCA_035514255.1 Acidimicrobiia bacterium | reverse complement strand
GCCCACCTGCCGAGGGCGATGGTGGCGTGCCCGCACATGGTCGAGTACCCCTCGTTGTGGATGAACAGGACCGCCAGGTCGGCATCCGGATGGTCCGGCTCGACGGGGATCGCCCCGTACATGTCGGCATGGCCCCTCGGCTCGAACATGAGTAGTTGGCGCAGATGGTCGAGGTGGTCCCGGGCATACCGCCGCTTGTCGAGGATGGTGTCGCCGGGGATCGACGGGTACCCGTCAACGACGATCCGCACCGGCTCACCCCCGGTGTGCATCTCCACGGTCCGGATAGCCAGGGGCATGGGGGGAGGCTAGGGAAGTAGCGAGTAGCGAGGGGCGAGTAACGAGGGGCGAGGGGGGCAGGTATTTGGTATTTGGTATTTGGTACTTGACTCTCAGAGTCTCGCGATGCGCTCCACGAGGAGGTCGTAGAAGCCGTCGGCGTCGACCTGGCGCATCCACGTCGCGTTCGGTTCGGCACCGGTCATGTCCCACCAGTCGACCACGGTCATGCCCATGGTGAGTTCCGACGACGTTTCTACGGCGACGGCAACGTGGCGTCCCTTGAACAGGTCGGGGCGAATGAGGTGGGCGATGACGCAAGGATCGTGGAGCGGTCCCCCGACCATTCCGTACTTCTCCACGTCGTAGCGCTCGTAGAACTCGAGCATGCCGTGAACCGCCTGGCCGGCCGGAGTGTCGATGGCGGCGAAGCGCTCCATGTGGCGGGGCTCCATGAGCGCTCGATGGGTCACATCCAACGACATGACGGTGATGGGGACCCCGCTCCGAAACACGATGTCGGCGGCGTGCGGATCCACGTAGATGTTGAACTCGGCGGTGGCGGTGGTGTTGCCGCCCTCAAAGAACCCCCCGCCCATGAGCACGATCTCCGCGAGCCTCCCGGCGATCTGCGGCTCGCGGGCCAGGGCCATGCCGACGTTGGTCAGGGGCCCGAGCGGACACAGTGTGATCGTGCCGGGGTCGGCAGCCATCACGATGTCGATGATGGCATCGACGGCGTGTCCCTCGGCGAGAGGTGTGGCCGGGTCGGGCAGATCCGCCCCGTCGATGCCGGTGGCCCCGTGGACGTACTCGGCCGTGATCAGGTCGCGCACCATCGGCTTGACCGACCCCGAGTAGACCGGCACGTCGGCGCGACCGGCCAGCTCGACCATCTTGAGTGAGTTGACCGTGGTGAGCGCCAGCGGAACGTTGCCGGCGACCGCCGTGATGGCGACCACGTCGAGGTCCTCGGGAGAGGCAAGGGCGAGGAGGATGGCGACGGCATCGTCCTGCCCCGGGTCGGTGTCGATGATGATTTTGCGAGGAGTCATGAGCCCAGCAGGCTAGAGCGGTCCCACCCCACCCGCGATCATCGATTGCCCTACCAAGTACCAAGTACCAAATACGCTCTTGGCTACTCCCTCACCCACCGAACGATCAGCACGAGCGCTATCAGCATGGTGGCTGCTGCGACGAGGGCGTTCGCCGGCATGCCCCCTGACTTGTAGACGAGCGGGCCGGCAGCGGCTCCGATGGCCCGGCCGATGCTGACGGCGACGATGATCAGGGCCAGGAACCTGGCCCGGGCGTGCGGGACCACCTCGGTGGCCAGGGGCAGGGCCGACACCACGGTGATCTCGAAGGCGATGAAGACGACGCCGAGGATCACGAGGCTGAGGGTGAGGTCGTCCGCCACGCCGGCGAGTGCCACGTAGCCGATTGCCGAGGCGCCGCTGCCGAACATGACCATGCGGCGCTTGCCCACCCGGTCGGCGAAAGAGAACACGCCGCCCTCGCCGATCAGTTCGGCGACGCCGATGGCCAGCCCTGCCGCTCCGAGCGCGACGAGTGAGAGGTCGAACACGTCCTCCATCCAGGCGCCGAACACCACGAAGGCGATCTCGGAACCGACCGAGATCGCCACCAGGACGCCAAGCAGGGCGATGGCGGATCGGTTGAGGGCCAGCGGTGCTCGGCGCAGGTCACCGTCACCTACATCGGCGTCGAGGAAGAACGGCGCCGAAACGATCGCACCGGCCCCGAGGGCCGCCGCCACCCAGAAGGGGGCAGTCCAGTCGAAGCGAGAAATCAGCCATCCAGATGCCGGTGCGCCGATGAGGAGTCCACCCGCCCACGTCAACTCGATGATGGACAGGTAGCGCGCCCGGCGGTCGTATGGCGTCCGGTCGGCCACGTAGGCGATGGCGGCGGTGTCGAACGCCGGCTTGGCGAGGCCGAGGAGTACGAATCCGGCGAGTGCCCCCGCATAGACGCTGGTGGCCGCCGTGAGCAGAGCCCCGGCGGTGAACAGCATCATGCCCCAGGTGGCGAGGCGGAGGCGCCGCTCCCCGCGGCCGGCGGTGGCGACCACGGCGGGGATGGCTGCGCCGGCGAGCGACCGGGCCGACACCAGAAGCCCGGCGCTCTCCAGCGAGACACCCAACCCCCGCGCGATTGCCGGGAGGAACACGGACATCATTCGCAGGATCGTGTTGAAGACGAACCGGACGGCCGCCAGGTAGGCGATCGCCGCCCCGAGCCGTTTCACCGTCGGAGTCCGCGTACTGCCTCCGGGGTGAGCATCCAGCGGAGCGTGCCCCTCCAGGTTCCCGCGGCGTCGCTGGTGGTGTCGATGCAGACGACGGCTGAGGTCACCATCGTTACGAGGGCACCACTCAGGGCCTCGACGGCCATGGAGAGGGTCGGCTCGTGACCCACCACCATCACGTCCCCCCGTCCGGATGCGGCCGTCAGGAGCGCGGCGACCCCGCCTCCGTAGATGTGAGGATCCGTGATGACCTCCCTCCCGGCGGCGGCGGCGATGATGTCGGCGGTGGAGGCGGCGCGCACCGCGGTCGATGAGACGATCCGGGACGGCACCAGGTCGAGCCCGGCGAGATGGGCGCCGATCGCCTCGGCATCGGCGACGCCGCGTCGGGCGAGGGGCCGATCGTGGTCGTCCATGTCACCCGGGCGGTCCGACTTGGCGTGGCGTACCAGGAGGAGGCGCATCGCCAGGAGGCTAGGCGCGCCGCGTCATGCTGCGGCTGTTGTGGGCCTGCTCCCTACACTCCCCCCACCCCATGGAGCATGCACTCGTCCTCGTCCTGATCCTCGTTGCGATGGTGCTGTTCGCGCTCGAGGTCACCCGGCCCGATGTGGTGGCGCTCGGTGTGACCCTGGCCCTGTTGCTCACCGGCACCGTCACCGTTGCCGAGGGCTTCTCCGGGTTCTCCAATCCAGCGGTGATCACCGTGGTGGCCATGTTCATCCTCAGCGCTGGACTGGTGCGCACCGGGGTGGCCGACTGGATCGCCGGTTTCGTGGCCAGGGCGGGCGGGAGTAGCCCGGTACGGCTCACCCTGATCGTCATGCTCGCCGCCGGTGTCATGTCGGCGTTCATGAACAACATCGCCGCGGTGGCGGTGCTGATGCCGGCCATGTTCGTCATCGCCCGCAAGACCGGCTATCCCGTCGCCAAGCTGCTCATGCCCCTGTCCTTCGGATCGCTCCTCGGCGGCCTCACCACCGTCATCGGTACGCCCCCCAACCTGCTGGTATCGATTGCCCTCGAGGAGAGCCGGTGGGACGCCTTCGAGATGTTCGACTTCCTCCCCACCGGCCTGGCGGTCCTCGCCGTCGGTGCCACCTACATGGCGCTGGTGGGCCGGTTCCTCATCCCCGAGCGTGAGGGAGACGGCGGCGACCTGACCGAGACCTACGCCCTCCAGGACTACCTGACCGAACTCATCGTCCCGGAGGGGTCGCCCTTCGCCGACAAGACGCTGGCCGAGAGCGACATCCACTCGTCGCTGGGACTCACCGTGCTGCGTGTGCAGCGGGCCGTCGACGACGATCTGACCGTGCTGACGCCGAGTCCCGACATGGTCCTGCGGGTCGGCGATCGGCTGGTGGTGGAGGGCAGCATCACCGACCTGGTGGGGGAGTCGTCGCGGCCGCTCGACATCTATGCCGAAACCAAGTTGACCGATGAGGACCTCACCAGCGAGGACACTCACCTCGGTGAGGCGGCGATCGCCCCCGGTTCTCGCCTCGTGGGCACCACCATCGCTCGCGGCTGGATCCGTCGGCGGTACGGAGTGCTCGTGCTCGCCCTGCGCCGCCGTGGCGAGACGCTGCGCGACCGGTTCATCGCGGTGCCTCTGGAGGTCGGCGACGTCCTGCTGGTGCAGGGACCCGAGAACGCATTGAGCGACATGGCGGCGAGCCGAGACTTCCTCATGGTCAACCGCATCGAGTCGAAGCGTCGTCTGCCGAAGAAGGTGCCTTACGCCCTGGGGAGCATGGCGATCGCGATCACCCTTGCCGCCACCGGCCTGCTCCACATCTCGGTCGCCGGGATGATCGGCGTCCTGTTGATGGTCCTCACCGGCTGCATCCGCCCCGAGGAGATGTATCGGGACATCGAGTGGTGGGTCATCTTCCTGATCGCCTTCATGATGCCCTTGGGGATCGCCATGGACGACGACCACTCGGGTACGGCGCGGTGGCTCGCCGACAACCTGGTCGACCTGGTCGGCGACTTCGGTCCCTACGTGGTCCTGGCCGGGCTGATCATCTTCACCACGGTGCTCACCGAGGTGATGTCGAACGCCGCCGCCGCCGTGCTGCTGTCACCGATCGGCATCGCCATCGCCGTCGGCATGGGGTTCGAGCCCTACCCCTTCCTCATGGGTATCGCCATCGGCGCGTCGACCACGTTCCTCACCCCCATCGGGCACCAATCCAACCTGCTCATCTACGGAGTCGGCAACTATCGGTTCACCGACTTCCCACGGGTCGGTGGCCCGCTCAACGTGCTCCTGTTCGGCGTCGCCATGCTGGTGGTGCCGTGGGTGTGGCCGTTTACTCCGATCCCCTGATCGGGCAGTCGGAAACGGTCGTTGGCGCTCGGCGACGAACGAGCTCGTCGAGGGCCTGGATCGCTGGCGACGGCCACCGGGGGTTAGTGGCGGTCGGCGAGGAGGCGTAGCGCCTCGCGATACCCGTCGATCCCGAGACCGCTGATGGTGCCAACGCACGCCGCGGAGATGACGCTCACCCTTCGCCATTCCTCCCTGGTTGTGATGTCCGAGATGTGGACTTCCACCACGGGAAGGTCGATTGCCTCGATCGCATCGTGCAGGCTGTATGAGTAGTGGGTGAGGGCACCCGGGTTGATGACCACCCCGTCGGCGTTCCCCGGACACTCGTGGAGTCGGTCGAGGATCGCCCCCTCGTGATTCGACTGGAAGGTCTGGATGTGCATGCCCAGCTCCTCACCCCAGGTGCGACACAGGTGCTCGAGCTCGGCGAGGGTGGTGGTCCCGTAGACGTCCGGGCGCCGGGTTCCGAGCAGATTGAGATTCGGGCCGTTGATGACGACGACGCGCATCACGCCACCCTATCGGTGAGTTCGTGGTCACCGAGGCGGGTCCGGGCATCGGCGACGACCTCGTTGGCGATGGTGCCGGGGGTGAGCCGCCAGCCAGCCTCGCCGAGAGCGGCGACGATCGCCTCGATCACCGTCGCGGGAGTCACACTGGAGCCGAGGTCGCCCGTTGCCCCGGGATTCCAGTCGTACTCCAGGGCGTCGTACACCGGCACCAGAACGGCATTGATGGCCTCGGCATCGTCGACGACGACGACGCCCCCCACGTGGGCTCCTCCCCGACGGAGGCGTTGGCCGAGACCGGCGACCTTGTGGGTGCCCCTCACATTGACCGAGTAGTCACCCGGGCAGTATTCGCCGGGTACCTCGCCGATGCGGGCATCCGCACCGAGCGATTGAAGCGCGGTGGCAATCACCCCGGCCACGGCGATGAAGCGTTTACGGATCTCCTCGCGGGGGTGGGGGGTCGGTTCGGCGATCGAGACTGCCACCGTGCCCTCGTGAAACACCGCGGCGCGGCCGCCGGCCAGGCGCAACACCGGTGCGAATCCGGCTGCCCGTGCCGCGGCGACGGCGGTAGCAAAGCGGGGTCGAACCGAGTCCTGCCGTCCGAAGACGACCGCTCGCTCCGGGACGAATAGGCGTACCGTCGCCAGCCCCTCGCTGTCCGCCCTGGTGAGCAGCGTCGCCGAGATGGCGGTGTCGAGGGCGGGCGGGGTCCAGGTTTCGTGTGAGAGGAGCACCACGGCTCGAGGCTACCTTCCCCAGATAGGGGCCTCGAAGGGGGATAATCACCTGATGCGCAGAGCCGCCACCACTATCGCCCTCGTGTTGCTCACGGGTTGCTCCGACCTCCTCGGCGGCGTCGGCGACTTCTCGCGCGGCGTGGTGTACGGCGACGAGCCCCGCATCGCGCCCACGACCACGGTGGTTTCGGATGGTCCGGCGCTGCGCCTGACCGGCGTCACCGAGGTCGCGTGGACCAACGACGACGTCGGTCCCGACACCGTTGGGCTGGAGGGGGTCGAGCTGCTCTCCGCGATATGGACGAGGAGTGATGGCGTTACACCGTTCATCCAGGCATCGCGTCGTGAGATCGCCGCCGCTCTCCCCGGCATCGCGTTCCCGCAGCTGGTTCCCGAGCAGGTGACCCACGTCTCCAGCCAGCTCATATTCGACGTGCAGTCGGTGGTGCTTGATCCGACGACGGCTGCTGCTTTCGGTCTGTGGGTCGGTGAACCGTACGAGCGCCCCAGAACCGAGGCTCAGCTGGTGGTGCTGCGGGTCGGACTGCGTGCTGTCGGAGACCCGGAACCAGGCGAATTCTTTGAGTTCCAGGTCAGTGAGGGGCGCGAGATCACCTGGACTGAGCACGACTACGTCTATCAGCTGTTCTGCAGGACGGGCGTGGGCCAGTCGGCGTGCATCGCCATTGCCGAGTCGCTCTTCCCGCTGCACGCCATGCTGAGCACCTGAGCGCGGGCGGCTCATGTATCACGGGGGGTGGCGGTCCTATATCCGCTACGACGAGGAACGGGATCGTCCAAAGGTGGACCGCGCCCTGCTGCGGCGTGTCCTGTCCTACGCGCGGCCCTACCGGGGACTCCTGATCATCGTGCTGGTGACCATCGCGCTGATCACCGTGGTCTCGTTGGCGCCGCCGCTGTTGATGCGTGACCTGCTGGACCGCGCCATCCCCGACAAGGACATCGATCGGGTGACGGTGCTCGGGGTGGCCATGATCGCGGTGCCGGTCCTGACCGGCGTGCTCGGGGTGGTGCAGCGTTGGGCGAGCTCTCGGGCCGGCGAGGGCATCATCTTCGACCTCCGCACCGGGCTGTATGGCCACCTGCAGCGTATGTCGCTCGCTTTCTTCACGATGTCCAAGCCGGGCGAGCTCATGTCGCGGCTCAACAACGACGTCGTCGGCGCTCAGTCGGCCGTCACCGGGACCCTGATCTCGGTCATCTCGAACGGGTTGTCGGCGGTGGCGACGATCGCGGTGATGCTGCAGCTGGAGTGGCGGCTGACCATCGCCGCCGTGCTCGTCCTGCCGCTGTTCATCGTC
>DATKBG010000183.1:0-2587 GCA_035514255.1 Acidimicrobiia bacterium | reverse complement strand
TCGTCGTCGAGCCGCGCACCGTGGTCCTGTTCTGCGCGCCGTCGCGACTGGCCGACGATCTCGCCGCCCTGACCACGAGCGGTGCAGGTGACCGTGAGTGCGTCGTGCTGCGCGAACTCACCAAGCTTCACGAGGAAGTCTGGAGAGGCAGCGTCGCGGAAGCGGCGACCCACTGGGGATCAGTGCCAGCGCGGGGGGAGGTGACGGTCGTCATCGGCCCCGCCGAACCCGATGGCCCGACGGTCGACGACGCGAGTTCCCGGGTCGCGGCGCTGGTCGCCGATGGCCTCAGCCGGTCCGAAGCCGTCAGGCAGGCGGCGACCGAGACAGGTGTCTCGCGTCGTGAACTCTACGAACGAACGATCGGGGTCCCCTGAGGGGTCCGATCAGGCGGTCAGCGTTTACGGCCGATCCGCTGGACGACGTATTCGCCAGCCTCGAGGTCGACGCCTGAGCCGGAGATGGTCACTCGTCCGGGCTGGCCGACGGTGAATTGGTGGATCAGGGTGGGGATTCGTGGCTTGATGACTACGTGCTCGCCCTCGAGCGAGATCTCCAGTTCGTCGCCCTCGTGAATGCCGAGGGTGCGACGGAACTCTGCCGGGATGACGACACGCCCTAGGTCGTCGATCTTGCGCACAATGCCGGTGCTCATGTGTCCTCCGTCTCGATGGTCGAATGACGCCGTCACAGGTCCAGAGGGACGGCTGCGGTTCAGACTACAACTCCCGGCGGCCGTCGTGCCGAACGATCCGGGTCCGGCACTACGCTGACCCGCCCGCCCATGAAGTACCTCACCACTCCGATCTACTACCCGAACGACCGTCCGCACATCGGGACGGCCTACACCACGCTGGTCACCGACGCGGTCGCTCGCTACTGGCGTCTGGTCGGCGAGGACGTGTTCGCCGTCACCGGCGTCGACGAGTACGGGCTCAAGATCGCTCGGGCCGCCGCTGACCGGGGGCTCACGCCGCAGGAGTGGGTGGACGGCATCGTCGGCACCTTCCAAGAAGCATGGACCCTGCTCGACCTCGATTACGACGACTTCATCCGCACTACCGAGGATCGCCACAAGGCGACGGTGCAGCCGGTGCTGCAACGGATGTACGACAACGGCGACGTGTATCTCGGGCACTACGAGGGGCCGTACTGCGTTGCCTGTGAGGCGTACTACGCCGACGACGAGTTGGTCGACGGCATGTGCCCGGTTCACGGCCGGCCGGTGGAGATCCACGCCGAGGACAACTGGTTCTTCCGATGGTCCCGGTACACCGAGCCGCTCCTCGCCCACATCGAGGCACACCCCGATTTCATCGTGCCCGTCGAACGGCGCAACGAGGTGGTCGGGTTCCTGTCGCAGGGCGTCGCCGACATCTCGATGTCCCGGGCAAGCCTCGACTGGGGGATCCCGCTGCCGTGGGACGAGTCGCAGGTCGCCTACGTCTGGTTCGATGCCCTGATCAACTACCTGTCTGCGGCCGGTTTCAGCGACGACCCGGATCGTTTCGCCCGCCAGTGGCCAGCCTCCGTCCATGTGGTGGGCAAGGACATCCTGCGGTTCCATGCCGCCCTGTGGCCGGCGATGCTCATGTCGGCGGGCCTCGAGCTGCCGGAGCAGATTGCCGCCCACGGATGGCTGCTGGTGGGCGGGGCCAAGATGTCGAAGTCGAATGCGACACAGATCTTCCCCGACCAGCTGGTGGAGACTTTCGGCGTCGACGGCTACCGGTATCACTTCCTTCGTGATGTGTCGTTCGGGCCCGACGGCAACTTCTCGTGGGAGGGCATGGTCGAGCTCTACAACAGTGACCTGGCCAACGACTTCGGCAACCTGGTGAACCGGACGCTGAACCTCGCTGAGCGCTTCCGCGACGGACAGGTACCCGCCGTTGCCGATCACGACGCCGCCGAGGAACGGCCGCTCGTCGCCGCTGCTGCAGAGGCACTGCAGGCCATGGACCTCTTCGGTGGATTCAGAACCCGACAGGCGCTCGAGGGGGTGTGGCGGTTGTTCGGTGCGGCGAACGCCTTCATCGAGGCGACCGAGCCATGGCACTTGGCCAAGGATCCGGAGCAGGCGGGTCGTCTCGACGAGGTACTGAACGCCGCGTTGGAGGCGCTGCGGGTCGGGGCCATCCTCACTTCTCCGGCGATGCCCGGCACGGCCGAGACACTCTGGTCGGCACTCGGGCTGCCCGGCTCTCCTACCGACGGACCCCTCGCCTCGACCGCGGTGTTCGGGGTGTTCCCGGCATCGACCGTGACCAAGGGGGGCGTGCTCTTCCCGCGCATCGAGGAAGAGTGAGGCGGGTCGCCCGTCGCCCGTCGCCCGTCGCCCGTAGCTGGCCCTCGTCATGACGAAACGGGAAACGGGAAACGGGGAACCGGCAACGTGGATAGACACGCACTGCCACCTTCAACTGGCGACGGAGGGGCCGGAGGCGCTCCTCGAGCGGGCGGCTGCGGCCGGCGTCGCCTGGGTGGTCGCTCCCGGGACCGACCTGGTCACCTCCGAGGCATCACAGCGGCTGGCCGCGGATCATCCCGGGATGGTGCTGGCGACCGCTGGCCTCCATCCGCACCA
>DATKBG010000182.1:0-2865 GCA_035514255.1 Acidimicrobiia bacterium | reverse complement strand
AGATCTACGGATCCCCGGACGAGGAGAGTTCCGCTCAGGTCGAGCGGCTGGTTCGGGAGCGTGCCGTCCGTGCGTGAACGACTCCTCCGCTGGTCGCTGCTCGTCACCCCGGCGCTCGTCGGCGGGCTGGTAGCCGCGTTCACCGCCGCCGACCTGGTGGCGTTCGGGATCGCCGTCGCCGCCTACGTCGTCGGGCATGTGTTCGCGGTACCGTCCCGGTCGGGCAGCCACATCACGTTCGTGGCGGCGGCGGCCACCGTCACCGCCATGCTCAGCAACGGTTCACCCATCATGGTCGTCGCTGCCTACGGCGTCGCGCTCCCCTTCGGGTGGCTGGTCGTCCACGTCCGATTCGGTCGCCGCGCCGTCGACGACGTGTTCCCCGCGGTCCCGGTGTCGGTGTTGGGAGCGGGACTCGTGTTCGTCGCCGGGTCCTACCTCGTCGGTTCACCCATGCACCGCAACCCGGCCTCCCTCGCCGTGTTGTGCATCGCGGCGGCAGTGTGGTTCGTGACGTCGGCGAGCACCCGCGCCTTCGCCTCCGAGCAGGGCAGGTTCACGGCTCGGCGGCTCCTGGTGGTCCAGGGCCTGGAGGACTGGCCGTCGTATATCGCCGTGTTCGCATCGGCGGCCATGTTCGCCACCACCTACGGGGTCATGGGACTGTGGTCGCTGCCGCTCGCCGGTCTCCCGTACGTCTTCAGCCACGTCTCGTTGGGGCGGTTGCGTGACACCGACCGCACCTATCGCGAGACGATGGCGGCGCTGAGCCACATCCCCGAGGCTGCGGGCCTCGTCGACCCGGGCCACGCCGAACGCTGTGCCGAACTCGCCCTGGCCGTCGGTGCCGAAATGGGTTTGTCGAGCGCAGACCTCAAGCGAGTGGAGTACGCAGCACTCCTCCATGACATCGGCAAGGTCGTCCTGGCCAATCCGGGCATGGCGGCCGGTACACACACCCTGACCGATGTCGCCACCTGGTCGTCGGTGATCATCTCCGAGGCCGCCTACATGGTCCCCGTCGGCGAGATCGTCGCCGTCCAGCACAGCCCGTATCGGCGACCGGGGGAGCAGAAGGACGAGTCGGTGCCCGGCAGTGCCCAGGTGCTGCGGGTGGTCGGCGCCTACGACGGGCAACTGGTCAACGGGCTGGACCCGATGGAGTCTCTGGAGCACCTGCACCGGGGCGCTGCCTACGACTTCGACCCGGCAGTCGTCGCCGCCCTCCGCCGCATCCTTCAACGCCGGGGCGTGGTCGCGGCCTGAGGCCGCGGTCACCCGTCACCCGCCCCCCCGTCGCCCCTCGCCCCAGGCGATACCAAGTACGGCGCCGTAGGCGCCTCCGGTAGCCTGCTCCCATGCTCCGATACGATGTCGCGCCGCCGCGGGCCACGATCACCATGGACGATCCCGATCGGCACAATCCGCTCTCCAATGCCGCCATGGACGAAATGGCGGCCTTGGTCCGGCAGGCGGCGGCTGACGACTCGGTGCGGGCGATCGTTGTGACCGGTGCGGGGGACAGGGCGTTCTCCGCGGGAGGGGACCTGAGCGGGGGGTTCGTGGATGATCCGATCGGCGATCACGACGCCCGGGGTGCCATGGTCCGCCTGGTACTCGCCCTCCGCAGGTGCGGCAAGCCGACGGTGGCTCGGGTCAACGGGCATGCCCTGGCTGGCGGGTTCGGGCTCGCCGCCGCCTGCGACGTCGTCGTCGCCGCCGACGACGCCACGTTTGGACTCCCCGAGATCAAGGTCGGCCTGTGGCCGATGATGATCACGGCCGTTCTCCAGCGGGTGATGCCCCACAAGGCGGCTCTCGAGTTGATGATCACCGGGCGGCGGATCACCGCCCAGGAGGCGCATCGGCTCGGAGTGGTGTCACGGGTGGTGAGCCGCGACGACCTGGACAATGCGGTCGACCTCGTGGTCGCCGGAGTGGCCGCCACCAGTCCGACCGTGATGCGCATGGGCAAGGACGCCTTCTACGCGGTCGAGGACCTCGACTTCACGGCTGCCCTCCAACATCTCCACACCGCGCTCACCATGGTGGCCTCGACCGATGCTGCCGCCGAAGGGGTGGCTGCCTTCCTGGAGAAGCGCCATCCCGACTGGCCTTCATAGTCGCCCGTTCAGTCCAGGGTGGCGAGCGCGTCGGCGATCTGCTGCTCCGACATCAGCCCGAAGACGACCTGGGCGATGGTGCCGTCGGAGGAGATCAGGTAGGTGGCGGGGAGACCGAAGGCGGGATACCGGCGGGCGACCCGGTCGGCCTCGTCGATGGCCAGCGCATAACTCACGCCGATCTCGGCGGCGAAGTCCCGGGCAGCCGCCGGGTCGTCCTCGATGGCCACACCCAGGAAGTACACGTCGGGATGCCGGCGAGACGCCGCGTCGAAGTGCGGCATCTCCTCGCGACACGGGGTGCACCACGACGCCCACAGGTTGAGCACCACCGGTCCGCCGCCCGATTCGAAGTGATCGGTGAGACTGAACCGGCCCCCGCCGATGAGTTCGATCGAGAACAACGGCGCTACATCCCCGACTCGGACGCCGAAGCCCGGCACCGTGATCAGCCCGTCCCCGTCGTCGGGCGGGGTGTCGGCGCGCAACAGCACCACGGCGACCACGGTCACCGCCACGACCAACAAGGTGAGCATCCCCAGCGGCCACCGATTCCGCCGCCGAGGTTCCGCCTCGGGTGCGTCGAGTTCCATGGCCAGGAGGGTAGGAGGAGTTCGCAATTCGCGATTCGCGATTCGCAAGAGAACCGTTGGATGTGCCTCGCGACGGGTTTGGCCTCCCCCTCCGTCATCGGCCTTCGGCCGCTGCCACCTCCCCCTTCGGGGGAGGGGACCGCGCGATG
>DATKBG010000181.1:0-3293 GCA_035514255.1 Acidimicrobiia bacterium | reverse complement strand
ATATTCGCCGCGGCGGCGTCCTCCAGGGAGGCATACGTCTCGTCGGCCCGGCCTGCCCGCAGCACCCGCCGGGCCCCCTCGATGGGATCCACCAGCAGAAACACCTTGAGCGATTCGGGAACGAAATGCCAGGCCATGCGCGAGTCGATGACCACGTCGTGGGCCGCGCCGGCGAGGCCGCGCAGGTAGCCGTCGATCTCCTCGTCGATCGAGCCGTCGTTCTCGGCGTGGCGATTCAACTCCAGGACGGTCATGTCGAGCCGGCCGGCGATCTGTCGGAACATTTCGCCGGTGGAGAGGTGGCTCCATCCAAGGGTCTCGGCGACGATTCGGGCGGTGGCGCTCTTCCCACTGCCCACGTGCCCGGCGATGGAGACAACGGTGGGGTGAGAAGCATCGGCTGGCATGGGGTTGCAGTATGTCAGGTGACGAGGGGCGAGTAGCGAGGGGCGAGGGGCGAGGGGCGAGGGGCGAGCGGGTACTTGGTACTTGGTACTTGGTACGGCCGCATATACTCACCTTCTACCCAACCCACGGATTGTCCCAATGATCGAGCCTCCTATCGAGACCGTCCTCGCCCGTACCGGCGAGCGTTTCACCCTGGTGGTGCTGGCGGCGCGTCGCGCCCGTCAGATCAACTCGTACTTCAACCAGCTCGGCGACGGCATGGGCATCAACATCCCGCCGCAGGTGCACTCGCTGTCCGACAAGCCGCTCTCGATCGCCCTCGAGGAGATCGCTGCCGACAAGGTCGTCGTCGACAGCGGCGAATAGCTCGATGCTCGACGGTCGCCGGATCGTCCTGGGTATCAGCGGGGGAGTAGCCGCCTTCAAAGCCGCCTACCTCGCCCGACGCCTCGTCGAGGCAGGAGCCATCGTGCAAACGGTGATGACCCGGTCATCGCTCGAGTTCCTCGGAGCCCAGACCCTCGCCGCCATTACGGGCCGGCACCCGGCGACGGACTTCTTTGGTGCCGACTCGGTCAGCCCTCATACCGAACTCGCTCGATGGGCGGATGCGATCGTGGTCGCGCCGGCGACGGCGGCGACCATGGCCCGGATCGCCAACGGCCAGAGCGATGACCTGCTCTCGGCGACGGTGCTCGCCTTCACCGGCCCGGTGGTGGTCGCCCCGGCGATGCACACCGAGATGTGGGAGCACCCTGCCACCCGGCGCAACGCGGCGACACTGCAGGCCGACGGTGTGGTGCTCGCGGGTCCGATTTCCGGTGCCCTCGCCGGGGGCGACGTCGGTGAGGGCCGCATGGTCGAGCCGGAGGAGATCGTGGCCGCCCTCGAGGATGCGCTCGGCGCGGGGAGTCTGGCCGGTTGGACCGTCCTGGTCAGCGCCGGAGGTACCCGGGAACCGATCGACCCGGTCCGCTACATCGGCAACCGTTCCAGCGGGAAGATGGGCAACGCCATCGCCCGGGAGGCCGCCGGGCGTGGGGCTCGGGTGACCCTGGTGACCACCGTGGAGGGCGTCGAACACCCCCTCGTGGAGGTCGTCGCGGTCGAGACCGCCGACGAGATGGCCGAAGCCGTCTGGAAGCGAGCCCCAGGGTGCGACGTGGCCGTGCTCGCCGCCGCCGTCGCCGACTTCAAACCGGCAGACCCGTCCGAGGCCAAGGTACGCCGTGCCGACGGGCCGCCCGTGGTAGACCTGGGGCCGACGCCGGACATCCTGGCCGGAGTGGCAGACATGTCGCCGCGGCCCTTCCTGGTGGGATTCGCCGCCGAGACCGGCCCGATCGACGGCGCCGTGGTGAAGGCGAAAGAGAAGGGCGTCGATCTCCTCGTGGCCAACGATGTCACCACCGCGGGCGCCGGGTTCGGGACCGATACCAACGTCGTGTCCCTCATCACCGCGGACGGGTCGGTGGATGCTTGGCCCCTGATGACCAAGCAGGCCGTAGCCTCCCGACTGTGGGACCGAATCATCGAGGCGCGCCAGATCTGACCGCGGTCGTCCGCGTCGTTCCCGACGTCCCGTCGTTCGCCGTCGATGACGGCTTCGCCTATGTCGTCCCCGACGGACTCTCTGTGGGTGTCGGCGACATCGTCCGCATCCCGCTCGGCGGAAGAAGAGTGCGCGGCTGGGTGGTCGGTCCCACCGAACCCCCGGATGCGCGTCGGATCCGCCCGCTCATCGGGAAGTCTGGCGAAGTAGCGGTCTTCAACGCCCCACTCCTCGACACCCTGCGCTGGGCGGCACAGCATTACGTTGCCCCGCTGGCGGCCGTCCTGGCGAAAGCCACCCCACCCAACCTTCCCAAGGGCCGTGGCCGTCCCGCCTCGGACGCTGCTTCTCCAGCCGGGTCAACCGGGGCGGTGAGCGTCCACGCGGTACCCGCCCCCTGGGCAGCTCTGGTGGGCGAGACGGCGACGCCGCTCATCGCCGACGGCCACTCAGTGATCGTGGTGGCACCCACGTGGCTTGAGGCCGAGGTGCTCATCGACGACCTGGGCGAGTTACCGATCGTCGCCGGTTCGTCGCATCTGAGCGCGGCGGTGCTCACCCGCAACTGGGTGGAGGCGGCGACGCTTCCGGGGCGGCTCATCGTGGGAACCAGAGACGTCGCCTGGTGGCTACCCCCCTCCCTTGGAGCTGCCATCGTCCTCGACGACGGGCGACGGGGCCTCAAGGAGAAGGCCATGCCGACAGTCCACGCCCGTGACCTACTGCTGAGACGCTCCCGCTCTGAGGGCTTCGCTGCCATCGCCACCGGCGCGGTTCCTACCCCCGAAGCCCTGGCGGCTGCCGGAGGCGTGGTGGGCTCCGGACGGGCCTGGGGGCTGGTCGAGGTGGTGGATCGAAGCGCCGCCGAGGCGGGTGATGGCATCTTCGCGCGCGCCACCGCCGCCGCCATCCGAGCGGCGGTCGCCGACGGCAAGCGGGTCTTCGTCCTCACCCATCGTCGCGGCGGCGCCCAGCGGTGTGCCCGCTGCCGACTCCTGCGGCGCTGCGGTCAGTGTGAGGCGGCCCCGGGACCTGGAGCCACCTGCGAGCGTTGCGGCGCCGTCAACGGTGCTTGCGCCGGGTGTGGGGGAGAGCGGTTCGAGGCGCTCTCCGGCGGCATTCCGCGTCTGGTGGCCGAGGCGGGTCGGCTGGTGGGGGGACAGCAGGTCGGGGATCGCGGTGACGATCGTGCGGTGACCGTGGGGACGGAGCGCGACCTGGTCGGGTTGAGCGTGGACCTCGCCGTGGTGCCCGATGCCGACGGTTTCGTCATGGCGCCCAACTACCGGGCTGCCGAGGACGGTCTGCGCACCATCGCCCGGGCGGTGCTGGC
>DATKBG010000180.1:0-17465 GCA_035514255.1 Acidimicrobiia bacterium | reverse complement strand
GGAAAAGTATCTGCCGCAGGTACTGGCCGCTCTCGTCCGATCGGGACTCGTCGAGTCGGTGACCGGACCGGACGGTGGCTATCGCCTCGTCGACAGTCCGGCCCGGGTCACCCTGCTCCAGGTCATCGAGGCCGTCGAGGGAACGCTGGAGTCCACCGAGTGCGTGCTGAGGGGCGGCCCGTGCCACTGGGAAGGCCGTTGCGCCATCCACGAGCACTGGTCGGGAGCCCAGGACGCCATGCGGGATCACCTGCACGCCACCACGTTCGCCTCCATCGTGCACACCGACGAGGTGCTGGAGACTCACTCCGGCGGCGGGGACTCCGAACCCTCGACGGCCATCGCGCCTTCTCCGTAGCCGAGGACCAGGTCGAGCGCCGAGGCCGCCGCGTCCACGAAGGGCCGCAGGATGAACTCCGGTTCGGCCGCGGACAGGCGCTTTGCCGCCATGTCGTCGAGTGCCACGACCGCCACCTTCCCGGGATAGTCCTGGCTGCGCAGGCCATGGAGGAGGGTCAACTGGGTGTCGATATCCGGGACGGTGCAGATCACCCAGGTCGACTGCGCCAGCGGGAGCGTCTCCAGGAAGTCGAGATCCTCGGCATCGCCGTAGACGGTGGTGATGTCGTGGCCTTCCCATAGCGCGGCGACCTGGGGATCGAGGTCCACCGCGACCACCCGCTTCCCGGCGGCGGCTAGGCCGCGCGCGATCCCCGACCCGAAGCGGCCGAGGCCATAGAGAATGACATCGACCTCACGCCCGTCGTCGTCCGCAGGCAGGTAACGCAAGCGCCTCCGCTCGAAGACTCGCAGCGCCGGTGAGAGCCACTCATAGATCTGCCTCGAGTACAGGATCATGTAGGTGGACAGCCCGATGGTCACCAGACCGACCACGGTGATCAGGCTGACCGTGGCAGTGTCGATGTGTCCCAGACTGAAGCCAAGTGCGGCGAGGATCAGCGAGAACTCACTGATCTGGGCGACGGTCAACCCGGCGAGAAACGACACCCGGGTCGGGTATCGCATCAACCCCATGATCACCAGCACGATCAGCGGGTTGCCGATCAGGACGAAGGCGGACAGGACCAACGCGTCGGAGAGTTGGCCACCGGCCTCAGTGAACTCGAGTTGCGACCCGAGGGCGATGAAGAAGAACAGCAGCAGGAAGTCGCGGAGGCTCACCAACCGGGCTCCCACCGCCTCGCGGTAGGGGGTCGAGGCGAGAGAAAAGCCGGCCAGGAAGGCGCCGACCTCGGTGCTGAAGCCGAGGAGGTCGGTGACCGCGGCGACCCCCGCCGCCCAGGTGACCCCGAAGAGCACGAACAGCTCGCTCACCCGGGCGAACTCGTGGAGTATCCGGGTCAGGGCGAACCGCATCAGCAGCGCCATCCCGACGAGCAGCGCCGCTCCCTTGGCGATGACGAGGCCGAACTGGGTGAGTACCGACTCGTCGCTCAGCTCACCGGTGGCGGTGAGGACGATCATCACCAGGACGACGACGATGTCCTGGACGATGAGGAATCCGACCGCGATCCGACCGTGCAGTTGGTCGAGCTCTCGCTTGTCCGAGAGCAGCTTGACGATGATGATCGTCGACGAGAACGTCAGCGCCACCGCCACGTAGATCGACTCCGTCGTACCCATGCCCAGGGAGCGAGCGATGAAGAACCCGATGACCGAGGTGAACACCACCTGGCCGAGTCCGGTAGCCAGGGCCACGAACCCGGTCTGGCGCACAAGGTGGAAATCGAGCTTGAGCCCGACGAGGAACAGCAGCAGGGCGATGCCGAGCTTGGCGAACAGGTCGATGGGGCTGTCACCGTCGACCCATCCGAAGCCGACGGGACCCACCAGGACGCCGATGCCGATGAACGCCACGATCACCGGCTGGCGCAGTTTCGCCGAAAGCAGGCCACCCACCGCGGCCAGGGCGAGCACGACGGCGAACGTGATGAAGGGGTCGTTCAACACACTCGCTCCTCTACCTCGTCCGGCGGCAACGGTACTGGCTCGGTGGACCCGGATCGACCTCGGTATATCGTGGTCGCCGTCCTAGCCGGGGAGGGACCGTGAGCAACGCCATCGAAGTCAGCGGCCTACACAAGTCGTACGGGTCGACCGTGGCGCTGGACGGACTCGACCTGGATGTTCGCACCGGAGAGGTGCACGGGTTTCTGGGGCCGAACGGCTCCGGCAAGACGACCACCATCCGCATCCTTCTCGGATTGATCCGCGCCGACGGCGGGCGGGCCGTCCTCCTCGGCGGCGACCCGTGGAACGACGCCGCCGAACTGCACCGGCGGCTCGCCTACGTGCCCGGTGACGTCAGCCTGTGGCCGAGCCTCAGCGGCGGCGAGGTCATCGACCTGCTCGGGCGGCTGCGCGGCGGACTCGATCAGAAGCGCCGGGCCGACCTCATCGATCGATTCGACCTGGACCCCACCAAGAAGGGACGCACCTACTCGAAGGGCAACCGGCAGAAGGTGGCCCTCATCGCCGCCCTTTCGTCGGACGTGGAACTGCTCATCCTCGACGAGCCCACCGCAGGACTCGACCCCCTCATGGAGGCCACCTTCCGCGAGCTGATCGTCCACGAACGCACCAGCGGACGCACCGTCCTGCTCGCCAGCCACATCCTCGCCGAGGTGGAGGCACTGGCCGACCGGGTGAGCATCATCCGGGAAGGGCGCACCGTCGAGTCCGGGACCCTGACCGAGCTGCGGCACCTGACCCGAACCACGGTGGACGTCGTCGTGACCAGCGCAACGAGCCTCGACGGGATGCCCGGCGTGCACGACCTGGTGATCGACGGCAACCGCGCCCGCTTCGAAGTCGATGGCAAGGCCCTCGGCGCCGTGATGAGCCACCTGGCGGGGCTCGGGATCGAGAGCCTGATCTCCCAACCACCGACCCTCGAGGAGCTCTTCATGCGCCACTACGGCGCATCCCCGGTCACCCAGGACGCATGAGCTCATTCGTCGGCATCCGCCCGCTGATCCGGCTCATCCTGCGCCGCGACCGGTTCCTGCTCCCGATCCTCACCGTGTTGCCGGCGGTCATGGTCGGCGCCACGGCCGCCGCCTTCGCCGATCTCTATCCGACTGATCAGGCGAGGGAGCAGTTCGCCACGCTCATGGCCATCAACCCGGGGATCACCGCCTTCCTCGGTCCACTCCACGGCACGAGCATCGGCGCCCTCACCTTCTGGCGAACGGTGATCGTCGCCGTGATGCTCGCAGCGCTGCCCGGTGTGTTCCTGGTGATCCGCCACACCCGGGCCGAGGAACAGGCAGGTCGTCGCGAGCTGATCGGATCGACGGTCGTCGGACGCCACGCCCCCCTTGCTGCCGCTCTGCTCGTCACCACCGCCTGGAGCATCCTGATGGGGGCGGGGGTCGCCGCCGGCTTTCTCGCCACTGGACAGCCCGGGGCGGGCTCCCTTGCCACCGGCGTCGCCTGGGCGGGACTCGGCCTCGTCGGGGTGGGGATCGGCGCCCTGACCGCGCAGCTGTTCGAGAACCCCCGCACCGCCCGGGGACTCGCCGGGGGCATCCTTGCCCTGGCCTATGTGCTGCGAATGGTCGGCGACGTCGCCGGGGGCGCATTGGGCGGGCTCAGCTGGCTATCGCCGATCGGGTGGATGCATGAGATGAGGCCGTTCGCCGGTGATCGGTGGCTCGTGGCCGGCCTGTTCATCGGCTTTGCCGCCGTGACGACGGCCGCAGCGGCGGCACTGTCGACCCGGCGCGACCTCGATGCCGGTGTCTGGGCGACCCGCCCCGGTCCAGCTACCGCCCGCCGCGGGCTGAGCAGCCCGAACGGCCTGGCCCGACGCCTGCACCGCGGGGCCTTTGTCGGATGGACGGTCGGCATCGCCGCCTACGGCGTCATCGTCGGCGGTCTGGGCCCCAGCATGGCATCCGTACTCGAGGACAACCCGCAGCTCATGGAAATTTTCGACCGCATCGGCGGCGAGGGTGTCTTCATCGACATCTTCCTATCGGCCGGCCTCGGCTTCATCGGTCTCATCGGCGCCGCCTACGCCGTGCAGGCGGCCCTGCGGCTTCGCGGCGAAGAACTGGCCGGCCACGCCGAGACCGTCCTCTCGACGCCGGTGGACCGGATGCGGTTCGCTGGCTCCCACGCGCTGATGGCCTCCATCGGCCCGGCGTTGGCGATCCTCGCAGGAGGGCTCGCTGCCGGGATCGCCTACGGGGTCGTCACCGACGATCTGGCGGCGCAGGCGCCGCGACTGCTCGTGGCCTCGGCTGCCTATGTGCCGGCGGCACTCGTCATGGGGGCGCTCACCGTCGCCTTGTTCGGGCTGCTCCCCCGAGCCTCGTCGTGGGCCTGGGCCCTGCTGATCACCTTTCTGCTGCTGGGCCAGCTCGGTCCCATCCTCGGCCTTGGGCAGACGGTGATGAACCTCTCCCCATTCACCCACACGCCGGCCGTGCCAGGGGCGCCACTGCGGGTCGCGCCACTCGTTGGACTCACCGTGGCCGCCGGGGGGCTCTTCGCCGCTGGACTCCATGGTTTCCGGCGCCGCGACGCCGCCATCGGCTGACACCGGTGCCCCACCTCGACCCACCCCCTACCCCTTGGGATAGGCGCAGCCGCCCCCTACGATCGAAGGTGAGCAACCGAAGGATCGGTGATGAGTCCGAACGCCGTGATCGAGAAGATAGAGCTCGGTATGCCCTGGCCCGGCCTCGATCCCTTCATCTTCACCGTCCACCACGTCGATCACTATCCGGCCGGTGATGACCGACTCGGGCCCGACCGCGCACTCCTCGCCGACCGCAATATTGGAGCGGACTTCTCCTACAAGGACGGGTGGAGCATGTACCACGGCGACCACGTCCCCGGCTTCCCCCAACACCCCCACCGCGGTTTCGAGACGGTCACCGTGGTTCGCCGCGGGTACGTGGACCACTCCGACTCACTCGGCGCCACCGCCCGCTACGGCGAAGGAGACGTGCAGTGGCTCACCACCGGCAGCGGGATCATGCACGCCGAGATGTTCCCGCTTCTCGACCCGGCGGGCGACAACCCGCTCGAACTGTTCCAGATCTGGCTCAATCTGCCGCCGCAGTCGAAGATGGTCCCCGCCCACTTCGGCATGCTGTGGGCGGAGGACATCCCAAAGCTCGAGCCTGCGGCCGGCGTGCGGGTGGAACTGTTCTCCGGACCATGGGAGGGCGCGCCGACTCCGCCAGCACCGCCACCCGACTCGTGGGCGTCGAGAGCAGACACGCACCTGGGGATCTGGCACATCACCCTCGCGCCCGACGCCAAGTGGACGCTGCCGCTGGCACCGGGATCGGTGAACCGGATGCTCCACATGGTCGGTGGAACCACCGCCGACGTCGCCGGAGTGTCGGTAGAGCCCAAGACGGCCGTGCGGCTTCGCCCCGACGCCGAGGCGGTCATGGCGAATCGGGGCGACACCGCAACGTTCCTCCTGCTCCAGGGCGAGCCGATCGGTGCCCCGGTGTTCCAGATGGGGCCGTTCGTCATGAACACGCCCGAGGAACTGCGGCAGGCGTTCGACGACTACCGCGCCACCCAGTTCGGTGGCTGGCCCTGGTCGGGGCCGAGCCCGGTACACGCCCGCGACGAGGGCCGGTTTGCGCTCCACGCCGACGGCAAGGTGGAGCACCGGGAACGCCAGTCGGCCTGAGCGGCACTCGGATGATCGCGATCGCCACCCTCACCGGCGACATCACCGCCAGGAGGTCGACGCCCCCGTCAACCCCTCGTATCAGGTCGGTGTCTCGTCGCTCCCCCAGGTCTCCCAGTGAACCACGTCGCCGAAGGGCCGACGGTCGGGCCGGGTGATCGGCTTCAGGGGCCGGTCCACCGGGTAGCCCAGCGTCATGATCAAGGTGGCGAAGCGGTCCTCGGGTAGGCCGAGGATCTCGGTGGCGAGCGCCTTGTCGTCCACGTAGACGATGCCCGAGCCGATCCCGAGTGAAGTGGCGGCCAGCGTCCTGGACGATGCCTGCTGCCCGAGATCGAAGTGGAGGACGGTGCCGCCCCTCGGGTCGTCGCCCACGGGAGCCACTATGACGATCGCCGCGGCCGCGTCCGCCACGGGGCCTGCGGCTCGCCACACCCGTGACAGCGCAACCAGTTGCGTGCGATCGGTCACGATCACGAGGTCCCACGGCTGACCGTTCTTGGACGACGGAGAGCGACGACCCGCCTCGGCGATCCGCTCCAGGTCCTCGCGAGCAATCGCACGGTCGCTGAAGTCGCGTACATTGCGGCGAGCCAGAATGGCGTCCCAGGCATCCATGACCTGAGGCTACCGATTGCCCACCGCATCGGAAAAGGCATCCCCGCCTGTCGGAGGCCTTCGGCGCTGGCTGACATTGGCTGCCACCTCTCGCCGAAGGCAGCACCCGCGACGCCGAGGTCGACCGTGCCGCGAGCCTCAAGATCGGCTTTCGCGGCTCGGAGCACTAGGGATGTAACAAATCAGGTCAGATTCCGATGACCCTTACGAAGAACCTCTCGTAGAGTCGACGCGGGAGAAGATGGCTACCCAAGCAACCACGACGAGCCTGGTCGACGGCGCACGCGCCGGCGACGAACGGGCCTGGCAGCGGATCGTGACCGACTACGGACCACGGATCCGCGGATATGCGCGCGCCCGTGGCGTGGCCGACCCCGACGATCTGACCCAGGACGTCTTCACCGCGGCCGCCACACAGATCGGCTCGTTCGACGGTGACGACGAGCGACTGCGGTCCTGGCTCTTCGCCATCGCCTATCGCCAGATCGTCAATCGCTATCGGGCCTCGGCCAAACAGACCACGACTCTCCCCGATACCCTCCTCGACCCGAACGGGTCCCCCGAAGAAGCCGTGGTCCGCGACCTCGAAGGCGGCGAGGCCGTAGCGGCGCTGGACGTACTCAGTCAATTGGAGCGCGATGTCGTCCTGATGCGAGTCGTCGGTGATATGGACAGCAAGGAGGTCGCCGCCGCCGTGGGCAAACGCCCGGGAAACGTCCGCGTGATCCAGTCGCGGGCGATGACCAAGCTGCGAGGCGAGCTCGAACGCCGCGGGTATGGCGCCCACGGCCTCTGGGTCGCCGCCCTTCTGGCCGATGTCGTGCGCCCGATCCGCGCCGCAGAGGCCGCCACCGTGGCCGCCGCCGGCGCGGCCAGCGCTGCATCGGCTGGAACCGCCGGGGGGTTCGCAGGCGCTGCCAGCACCGTCGCCGCCGCCGGATCGACGGTCGCCGTCGGCAAAGTCGCCGCGGTGATCGCCATCGTCACCGCACTGGGTGCAGGGACGGCCGCAGTCACCGGTAACCTTCCTGCCCCGGCACAACAGTGGATCGCGGAGGTGGCCAGGGGCGTCGGCATCGACCTCCCGCACCCCGAGCAGACCGGCGACCCCGTCGACGACGTCTCGAACCTCCCCGAGGGAGAGCTCCGGCACATTGTTCCCGGCACCTCCCTGCCCGACCTCACCGATGTGGAGCCGCAGGTCCTCCTCCCCGCGATCCTCCTGCCCTGAGTCGCGTGTAACGAATCGCCCGGTCCTGCGATGACAGGGGTGACATGAACGAGAGCACCCTGCATCGCACCTCGGACCCGATCTTCCGTTGGGAGTCGGAGCTGCGGGCAACCGTCATCCAAGATCCCAGCCCGGAGTGGGTCGGGACGATGACGGCGGCGGCGCTCGGTGCCTCACTCACGACCGTGGCGGTTGCAGCCGCCACAGGAGGTAGCACCCTCATGAGCACCACTATCACCGCGACTGCGGCGTCGAGCCTGGCCGCCAAGATCGCCGGTATCGGCGTCGCCGCCACTCTGGCGGTCGGCGGCTCGCTCGCAGCCACCGGCAACCTGCCGGACCCGGCGCAGGAGTTCAGTGCCGACGCTGCCGCCCGGATCGGCATCACGCTGCCGAGGCCGGGCGTGGAGACCGGCGTCCGCGGCTCGCTGAATGCCGCCGTCGGCACCGTCATCGACGCCAACGGAGCCGGTCATGTCGCCGTCGACCTCGACGGTGGCCGGCTGGTCATCCTCGGCGTCGATGCGGGCGCCGGCTTCACGGCACACGTCGTCGCCGAGACGGCGAGCACCGTGATCGTCGAGTTCCGGTCGGCGACGGAGACGGTGACGGTCCTGATCACCAACCTTGGTGGGACCGTCACCAGCAGCGTGACCCAGAACGCGTCCGGTGACGCCGAGGTCAGCGGATCGGTCGACGGCGATGCTGACACCGAAGCCTCGCTCGAAGGCAACGGCTCAACCGAGGCTGAGGCAGAGGTCGGTGTCCGCATCGAACTCACGCCGTAGCCAATCCCCGTCACGCGATCGTTCGGCCCCGGGCCTTGGCCCGGGGCCGAACTCTGTTTCCGTCAGTCGTTGACACGCCGTCGTGGGCGTGACAGGGCTCCAACCCAGACACCGACGAGGACGATGGCACCACCACCCACTCCCGCCACTGTGATCCGCTCGTCGGCGATGAGTGCGCCGAAGACCATCGCCGAGATCGGCATCAGCGCCGGCATGTACGCCACCGCGGAGGCGGTCCACCGGGCGAGGGTGAACAGGAACAGTCCGAACAGCAGGAGCGACCCGATCACAATCAGATAGACGAGCGCCAGCCATGTGCTGGCATCCTGCGGGACTACCCAGGACTCACCGACGGCAGCCGACAGCGCGAGTAGTAACACGCTGCCCACGCCCATGGCGGTGGCGTTGGTGGCAACGGGGTCCGCGGGTGGAAACATCTTGAGCACGACGCCCGAGTACCCGGCTCCCAGGGCGCCACCCAGGACGGCGAGCATCGGCAGGAGCTCGATCCGAGCATCGGATGGAGCGTTCGCCAGAACCGCGATACCCCCGATGACGATCACCGACCCGACGAGTCCCCTCAACCGAAACGGCTCGAGCCCGTGGATGGCGACCACGAACAGGGTGAGCAGCGGCGTGGACGCGAGCAGTACTGCGGCGACGCCCGCGGAGAGCGACTGGAGGGCCCAATACAGGAGCGCGTACACCGCGGTGAACGAGAGGACCCCGTAGATCACGGTTCCAACCAGAGCACGGCCCCGGGGAAAGGCGCTCCGGCGCAGACGCATAACGACCAGGAGCAAAACGGCGGCGATGGCGAATCTTGCCCCTGCGCCAAACAACGGCGGCAGCTCCCGGTTGGAGAACCGGACGGCGACGAAGTTCATACCGCCGATGATCACGGCGATGGTGAAAGCGGTGGTGGTGAGCCGGTCGGGGACCGTCGGCTTCTCGTACATTCGTCCTCCGCCGATCATCCTTGCATGGAGCCAGCCGCGCCGTCGCCTCGACCAGGAACCAAGCAGCGCCGATCCTCCGTCATACCGGTCAACACCCCACTGGAAGAGGAATCGCAATGCGCAGGTCAGTGATCCTGTTGGTTGGAGTGGCCGTGCTCCTCACGGCCTGTGGAACGGACGTAGGACGCGTGGGAAGCGCGAGTACGGAAAAGACCACCGGGATCTCGGTAACCGGCCAGGGCCGCGTCGCCGGTACCCCGGACACGATGACCATCACCCTGGGCATATCGGTACGACGCGATCGCGTCGACGAGGCGACCGCCGACGCCGCTGCCCTCACCAACGCCATCATCGGTGCCGTCACCGCCGAAGGTGTGGCCGCCGAGGACATTCAAACGGCCAACTACTCGGTCTATCCCGAGTACGACTGGTCGGGCAACCGCCAGCGCCTCATCGGCTACCGGGTCACCAACGAGCTGCGGGTCAAGGTGCGCGAACTGGACAACGCCGGTGCGGTCATCGATGCCGCCACGGCGGCCGGGGGCGATGATGTGGTCGTCGGTGGCCTGTCGTTCACCATCGAGGACAACACGGCCCTGCTCGAGGCGGCACGCGAGGCAGCATGGAACGACGCCGAGGCCAAGGCCCGGCAACTGGCCCAACTTTCCGGGGCGAGCCTCTCCGGCGTCATCTCGATCACCGAGACCATCGACCACTCGTTTCCCCCGATCTACTTCGAGCACGCCGCCGGGGAGGCTGACGGGATGACTCCCATCGCGCCAGGACGATCCGACGTCACGGTGACCATCCACGTCGTCTTCGCCATCGGCTGAGCGATGCGTACAGGGGTCGGGAGCGGAGCGCTTCCGACCCCCGAGAGCGGCTTCCGGGTGCCCGGCGAGTAAGGCTCAGCGCAGGAGGATCGCCGCCGCCAGGCCCAGCACGATGAGGTTGCCGAAGACGCTGGCGCCGACACGGAACCGGGCGGGCAGGCGGCGGCGGGCCGACGCTCCGACGCCCGCCAGGAGCACCTGCCACGACAGGGAGGCGGCGAAGGCTCCGGCGACGAAGACTGCGCCCGCGGCCGCGCTGAACGAGTCGGCCACGCCCATCCCGATGACCAGCACCGTGAAGTACACGACGGTCAGCGGGTTGACGACGGTGAGGCCCACGAATTTGGCGTAGGTGCGGGCCAGTTCGGCCCGGTCGACGACGATCTCGTCACCGCTCACGCCCGGGCCGGGCCGGCCCGCTTTGCGGAGACCGGCCGCGGCCATGAGCACCAGCACCGCGGCGCTCGCCAGCCGCACCGGGGTCTGCACGCCGACCAGTGCCGAAGCCACCGCGGCGCCGCCGATCACGGCCACGGAGGCGTAGAGAAGGTCGGCGGTGGCTGCGCCGGCGCCGGCGAAGGCGGCGCAGCGGAAGCCGCACCGCATCCCCGTGTCGACGATGAGCACGGCGATCGCCCCCACCGGGATGGCGATCCCGTAGCCGGCGACCACACCGGCGAGCAGCGCATCGAGCATTCCGCCATTGTGGTGCACGGTGCGACCAATCCGACGGCACACCGATCACCCGAAGATGCCGGTTCTTCCCCATCGGCTGGGTGATGCGTACAGGGGTCGGGAAGGGACTGCTACCGACCCCTGACGCGTCCCGACGACCAGCGGTAGGCTGAGCCCATGCCCAAGTACCTGTTCCAAGCCCATCTCAACAGCGACGGCGTAGCCGGCATCATCAAGGAAGGCGGGACGTCCCGCGTTGCGGCGGTCAACAGCGCCATCGAGGCTCTGGGCGGCACCGTCGAGGCGTTCTATTTCGCCTTCGGCGAAGCGGACTCCGTGCTCATTGCCGACCTGCCCGACAACGAGGCCGCGACCGCGTTCGCTCTCGATGTGGCTGGCTCCGGCCGGGTGGCTGTGACGACGACGGTGCTCGTGACCCCCGAGGAAGTCGACCGGGCCGTCGCCAAACGACCCGGATTCCGGGGCCCGGGGGCCTGACCGACCGCGAACTCAGGTGCCGAGCGCCTCACGGACGAGGCGGTTGACCAACGCACCGTCGACGCCGCGCGGGCCGTTCTTCATGATGTGGCCGACCACCCGGCCGAGCTGCTTGGCGTCGTTGGCCCGCAGCTCCTTGATGGCGATCCGCACGACCTCTCGGGTCTCGTCCTCGGAGAGCCCCTGTGGGAGCCACCGGCTCAGGTAGCCGATCTCAAAGGTGAGCTTGGCGACGGCCTCCGCGCCACGCTCACCGAGGGCAGCGAACTCGTCACGCGCCTTGTCCATCTTCTTGCTGTAGGCGGCGATGACCGACCGATAGAGGGCGTCGTCGGCCTCACCGGTGAAGCCGGGTTCGGTCTTTGCCTTGGACACTTCGGTCTCGATCTGACGGATCACGTCGAGACGGGCGCGGTCACGCGCCTTCATGGAGTCCTTGAGTTCGGCGGTCAATTCTTCGTGGATGGGCATACGGCCGAGAATCGTACCCGCTCAGGAATAAAAAAATCGTACCCACCCAGGCATAAAACCCGGTCCGTCGGGGTACAACAGCGCGACAAGAAAACCCCTTGACCGTGACAACACGGGTGCCTATCGTTCTGACTGCTTGTGAAACCGTTCACAATGCTCGACTGAAGGACCGAGAATCATGTTGACCATTACCGATTGGCGAGAGCTGGCAGCGTGCCGGGACTCCGACCCCAGCCTGTTCTTCCCAATCGGAACCACGGGGTCTGCGGTAGAGCAGATCGAAGCCGCCAAGGCCATCTGCGCCCAGTGCTCCGTCCAGGAAGAGTGCCTCACCTACGCCCTGGAGACGAACCAGGAAGCCGGGGTGTGGGCGGGCTACGCCGAGGACGAGCGCCGACGCCTTCGGAAGCGCTGGCTCGCCGAGCGGCGCCGCCGCGCTTCCTGAGCCTTCCTGAGCGTTCCCGAGTCCGCTTCGGCATCCCTCAGACGCTGAATCCGATGCGTCGATCCCGGCTGGGTTCGACATCGATGTAAGCGATCTTGTCGACGACGATCCCGTGGCGATGCCCTTCGCGATCGGTCACCCACCACACCCGGGCACCCCCGGCGACGGCATCTTCGAACTCGCGCATGAAATCATCGGCATCCTCGACGTCGAGGTCGACTTCGCGAGGAACCTGGCTGAGGCCGATCTTGGCGCGGATCTTCGGGCTCTCGGTGACCATGGCTTCAGGATACCGGACAGCCTCTGGTCGCCCGCCGCCAGGTAGCGATTCGCAAGTCGCGATTCGCTTGTCGCCAGACTTCTCGAGTGGATCCGGCTGCCTGTTTGGCGAATCGCGAATTGCGAACCGCGAATCGCTACTTGATCACCAGTTCTGGGCGCATGCGTACGCGGGGGCGCATCTCGGCGATGCTTGCAGCGATCGACTCGAATGCACTAGCTGCCTCCGAGCCGGCAGCGGCGACGGCCACTGGCTCTCCCCGGTCGGCTCCCTCCCGCATCGCCGTGACCAGGGGCACCTGGCCGAGCAGTGGGACTTCGAGGTCGCTGGCTAGTTCGGCTCCGCCTCCGGATCCGAAGATCTCGTAGCGCTTGCCGTCGTCGCCGGTGAACCACGACATGTTCTCGATGATGCCAAGCACGTCCTGGTTGACCTTTTCTGCCATGGCTGCCGCTCGCTTGGCGACACGCTGTGCCGTGGGCTGCGGGGTGGTGACGATGATCGCCTGCGCCCTGGGCACGAACTGCGACACCGAGATGGCGACGTCGCCGGTGCCCGGCGGCATGTCGATGATGAGGAACTCGGGCTCGTCCCACCACACGTCCTGGAGGAACTGTTCCAGCGCCTTGTGGAGCATGGGGCCGCGCCACACCACCGCCTGGTCCTGGCCGACGAAGAAGTCCATCGACATGGCACGAACACCGTGAGCCGACGGCGGGACGATGAGCGCACCGAGGGCCTGTGGGGGCATCTCGACACCGAGCATCCGCGGGATCGAGTATCCCCACACGTCGGCGTCGATCACCCCCACATCGTGGCCGAGGCGAACCAGTGCCACTGCCGTGTTGGCGCTGATCGACGACTTCCCAACGCCGCCCTTTCCCGATGCGACCAACAGGACGCGGGTCCGGGAGCCCTGGCCACCAACGGTGATCGGCCGCTCCTCGCGCAGGCGGCCACCGAGCGACTCGGCATCCTCAGGCGACATGATCGCCACATCGACGGCGACGTCGTCGATCCCGTCGATCGCCTTCGCAGCTGCCGCGATCGCCTGACCGAGTGGCTCGGCGTTCCAACGGGGACCGGGCACGATGATGCCGACACGAGCCGTCGAACCATCCACCGATGCCTCCCGGAGCATCCCGAGGTCCCCGATAGGCCGCCGAAGGTCGGGATCGACAACAGCTTGGACCGCGTCGAGCAGGGTCTGATCAGGGGGAGTCATGGGCACCGATGGTACCGGGGCTCAGACGGAGGGCAGATGGCGCGCAGTGGACTGCGGTAGTGGTCGCCCTCCCCCCTCCCCTGACGGCTACGCCGTCAGGTAACCGAGTACCAAGTACCAAGTACCAAGTACCAAGTACCAAGTACCGGCCGCCGCAGGCGGCCTGCTACCAAGCTCCTCCACCGCCGCCGCCTCCACCGCCACCACCGCCGCCGGAGAACCCACCTCCTCCGCCGCTCCCGGAGGAGGCTGGCGGTCGGAACGAACCGGTGAGCGCCTTCTCGATGCCCGAGATGGCGTTGGACGAGTGCCCGCCGTAGCCGTGGCTCCCGTACCAGTACAGACTGCTCGAGTTGCTGAGCTCCTGCGGGGCGCGCAAGCGGGCGGCCTCCAGTACGTCCTCGGCGACCCCGAGGGCAATCCCGTAGACCAGGAACTGCTCCCAAAGCGCAAGCGAGATGGGCGGTGCCTCCTCCAGGCGGCTGAAGTCCTGGAGGTATCGCCGGAAGGCGGACCACCGCTCCGACCGCATGGCGCCGTCCTTGGACCGACGGGCCCAGAGCACGTGCCGGGTCGCCAGCCATACGGCCATGAGGATGGCGAGGATCGACACCGCGATCACCCCACCGCGCATCACGTCGATGTTGAACAGGGGAAGCAAGCGATCGAGGATGGGAGCGACGACGAACAGCCCGAAGGCGCACAGGAGGACGATCAGCCCGAAGACCATGGCCGGTCCGACGTAACGGCCCGAGTCATCGAGCAGTCGCTGCGACACCAGGGCCTTGCGCACATACTCACGGAAGTTGCCATAGGTGGAGGCGTTGGAGGCGGCGTCTTCGCGGATCTTCTTGCGGAAGGCGGACAGCGGCTCAGCACCATCCGACAGGATCCGATTGACGATGGTCACCACCGACCGCTCGTAGGCGGTCAGTTTCTGATCCACGTTCCCGCGAGCGATCTCGAGGTCGGAGATCTGCTCCTTGCGCAGGCCACCCCAGGTGCCTTGCTCGAGCGTCACCGGACGCGCCGTGTACACGCCTCTTCGAATCAGATCGAACAGGGTGGCGGTGAACTCGGCCTCGTCGGCCTTGCCCTGGGAGACGAGCGCACCGACCAGAGCCGGCGGCAGATCGTCGGGCGGTTCCTGCTCGTACTCGCGGTCGTAGGCCACCTTGGGCTCCGACCCGTAGCGGCGGAAGACGTAGGTGACGATCAGCGGGACGGGGATGACGAACCCGAGCGCCCACAACAGGGAGATGTCCCGAGCCCGCTCCGCCCGGGCGGCGCGTTCCTGGTCGCGCAGGTAGCGAAGATCCTGGGAACGCTCCTCCTCGAGGATTCCCTCCAATCCGTTCCCGCTCCGAACGATGGCCCTATCGGTCGAGCCCAACAGGCGGGTGGGGAAGGCGACGCGGAATTCGACCCACTGGCCGGCGGGAATGAGCCTGGCCTCCAGCGTCGGCGACACCCCGTCCTCGCCGAGGCTCGTCGAACCCCTCACCGTCGCCGGGTGGCCCCACACATAGACCTCGCCGGAGGTAGCACCGGCAGGAAAGCGGAACTCAGCCGTGAGTTCGTCGAGGTGGAAGTCCCACTCGTCGCCCCACACCTTGAGGTACACGTCGGTGACGTCGTCGTAGGCGACGCTCAACCCTTCGAGCCGGTAGGCGACAGTGAACGTTCGGTCCTCGTCGGTGGCGCGGTAGTGCCACACCACCCGCATGTACGAACCCACCCGGGTGACCCCGTACGAGCCCGGATCGTCGTCCACACCGAATTCCGTCGAGGCGCCGGGCCGGTAGGCCGTCGATCCTTCGAAGACGCCGACTTCGGTCATCACCTCATCGGATCGCAGGGGTATGTCGCGGTAGGCGCCGCGGAAGGAGCCGTCGAAGCGAAAGGTCAGATGCTCGTACACCACCACCGAGCCGTCATCGTCGACCACGACTTCGACGTGAGCCTTGACGACCCGATAGGACCGGGCGAGCGCTGCCGGAACGACCAGGGCGACGACCAGCAGCGCCAGAAACGAGATGGCGAGGAGTCGACCGAGTACCCCGCCGCCCGGCCGGCGAGCGCCGGTGGCTGCGGTACGGCTCAGAAGCGCACCTCGGGGGCGCTGCGGGCATCGCCGTCCGTCTCGAAATACGGCAGCGTCTGGAACCGGAAGACCGTCGCCACGATGTTCGACGGAACCGTCTGCACCGCGTTGTTGTAGGAGAGCGTGGCGTCGTTGTAGATCTGACGGGCGACGGCGATCTTGTTCTCCGTGTCGCTCAGTTCTGCCTGCAAGTTGCGGAAGTTCTCACTGGCACGCAGTTCCGGGTAGGCCTCGGCGAGCGCGAACAGGCGGCGCAAGGCCCCGGTGAGCATGTTCTCGGCCTCGCCCTGCTCCGGGACCGACTTGGCGTCGATGGCGGCGGCACGCGCCTGGACCACCTCCTCGAAGGTCTGGCGCTCATGCGCCGCGTAGCCCTTCACCGTCTCGACCAGGTTGGGCACCAGGTCGTAGCGGCGACGAAGCTGCACGTCGACCTGCGCCCATGCGTTCTCGGTGCGGTTGCGGAGCCGGACCAAGCGGTTGTAGATGACGACTGTGAACAGCACCACCAACGCGAGTCCGGCGATGACGCCAAGAGTTACGGGATCGGGCATGGGCCGGAGTGTAACGAGCCGTGATCCGCGGGTCGCGATTCGCAATTCGCTGCGGCCAGACGCGTCGCGAGGCCCACGTAGCGTTCGCCCTCCCCCCTCCCCACCGCTCGCTTCGCTCCCGGCGGTACTCCCCCCTACGGGGGGAGGAACCGCAAAAGGACCTCAGCACGGGGTCCCCTCCCCACCGCTCGCTTCGCTCCCGGCGGTACTCCCCCCTTCGGGGGGAGAGAGTGTTGAGGGTCGACACCTACCCGCAAGAGCTCCAAATACCTCGTACCAAGTACCTAGTACTCCTCTGGCTGTTAGCTGCTGGCTGCTAGCTGGCCTCAGCGAGCCGTCTTCTACACTCGGCTCATGGGTCACGATCCCTTTGGAGCCAGGAGCACGCTCTCGACGCCGCTCGGGGAGCGGGAGATCTGGCGTCTGGACGCCCTCGCCGATCGGACCGATCTGGATGCGCTGCCCTACTCGATCAAGGTGCTCCTCGAGGCGGTGATGCGCACCCACGACGGCCTCACGGTTCGCGACGACGATGTGCAGGCGGTCGCCGGCTACGACGCAACCAAGGTCGACGACACCGAAGTCTCCTTCCGCCCGGCCCGCGTCGTCCTTCAGGACTTCACCGGCGTCCCCGCCATCGTCGACCTGGCGGCGATGCGCAGCGCCATCGTCCGGATGACGGGTGATCCGGCGTCGGCACGAATGGTCAACCCGCTCGTGCCGTCCGACCTGGTGATCGACCACTCGGTGCAGGTGGATGCGTTCAACTCGGGAATGGCACTCCAGATCAACAGCCGGCTCGAGTTCGAGCGCAACCGGGAACGTTACGCCTTCCTCAAGTGGGGGCAACGCGGCTTCTCGGACCTGCGGGTAGTGCCGCCCGCCACCGGCATCGTCCACCAGGTCAACCTCGAGTATCTCGCCAAGGTGGCCTGGGACAACGGCACAGCCGTATTCCCAGACTCGCTGGTCGGCACCGACTCGCATACGACGATGATCAACGGGCTCGGCGTGCTCGGCTGGGGGGTCGGTGGCATCGAGGCCGAGGCGGCGATGCTCGGCCAGCCCATCTACCTGCTGCTCCCGGAGGTGGTCGGCTTC
>DATKBG010000179.1:0-6448 GCA_035514255.1 Acidimicrobiia bacterium | reverse complement strand
AGGCGCGGATGCTGCCGGAGAGCGCCTCGACGTTCTCGAGGTTGACCGAATCCCGATCGAGAGGCATGAAGAAGTTCTGATTGGAGCTGGCACGCAGCCCGCGGGCATGCCGACCCCATGGGTCCGCCTCCGGGTCGAAGGCGACAAAGGCTCCTCCCCACTCGCCACCCTCGAGAGGTACTCCCGTCCAGGCGGCAAGGGTTCCCTCGGTCAGAAAGATCAGATTGTCGGGACCGGTCGACAGGAAGTGCACGCCGCCCGCGGGGAGTACCTGCTCCCAGATCACATCGGATATATCAACGGGCCGGGCGATGCCGGTGACCAGCACCGCCTCGAACTCGTCGGGAGCCGAGATGAAGCCTCGGATGATGATCCGATCCCCGACCTCCACTCCGGTCCTCTGGGCCAGGCTCTCGCCGAACACCACCGGCATCGCCGGGTCCGCCGAGCTGGCCGGGCTGGGATCGTCTACTAGTTCACCGTCGACGAAGTCCAGGAGTGACTCCAGTTCCGGTGAAGTGAACAGCCGGGTCTGGATGGGCTCTGGCGGCACCACGGGGTAAGGCGGGGATCCATACTGCCCGTTGGGGCTCTGGAGCCATTCGTCGAGGGTGTCCGTGCGTATGGCGTCGCGCCACTCCCCAGCGACGGCGAACCAGTCCGGGAAATCGCTCGGGATAACCCGGAACTCTTGGGCGATGATGCGCTCCCGGATCTCCGGGTACCACTCGGCGAGCGGAGCCGCGGTCTGCTCCAGCCGCTCGCGGGTGGCTTCTGTATCCGAATACCGGAACTGGTTCTGGGTGTGCGCCGCGCTCAGGTCCACCGAAGATGCCGGAGCCTGCCGGAACGTGAACAGCAGATCGATCGCCTGAACCGAGGCCTCGTAGAGCGGAAGGATGACGAGCAGGGCGGTGACCAGGGTGGCACCGAGGAAGGAACCGACGAGCATCAACTTGCGCGCCCAGACCCTGCGAGCAACAAGGCCTATGTAAGTGACGATGCGCATCGAAACCGCCGTGGTGCGAAGGAGTGCAGGCTACCGACCGTTCTGGGGAGGGGGTTCAAGGGGGGAAAAAGGAACGCTCAACACAGGACCGCTCCACCTTCAGGGTCGTCGCATAGCAGGTCAACCCACGCCGACGAGAGAAAGGTCTTCGGCTCGGTGACAGGCGACCCTGACGGATCCAACCGACCGCGCGCGAGGGGTCTCCACGCGGCACCGGTCGACGGCGTACTCGCATCGGTTGGCGAACGAGCATCCCCGCGGTAACTCGAACAGATCCGGGGCCTCCCCTTCAATCGGCCGCAACCTCCCGAGCCCCAGACCCGGCACCGAACCGAGCAAGCCCGCCGTATACGGATGCTTCGGCCTGAAGAAGATCTCGTCGACCGGTCCCTCCTCGACGATCGCACCTCCGTACACCACGGCGACGCGGTCGGCCGCGCTGGCCGCGACCGCCATGTCGTGGGTCACCAGGAGCAGACCCATGCCCCGCTTACGCCGCAGGTCGTCGATGAGGGCCAGGACCTGCTGGGCCACGGTCACGTCGAGACCGGAGAGCGGTTCGTCGGCGATGAGAAGCCGGGGAGCCGACAGCAGAGCGGCAGCCAGCATCGCTCGCTGTGCCTGGCCCCGGGATACCTCGTCGGCGTAGGCGCCCATCATCCGCCGCTTGGGCAGGGCGACCTCGCCGAAGGCGTCGTGAACCCGCTCGGCAACCTCCTCCTGGCTGAGCTCCTCGCCGTGGACGCCGAGCACCTCGCCGGACTGCCAGCCGATCAGGTCCATGGGATACAGCGACCCGATGGCGTCCTGCAGCATCACCCCGATCCCCATCCCGACCAGCCGCCGCCAATCGGCATCGGCGAGGTCCTGAAGCACCTGGCCCTCGAAAACGGTCCGACCACCGACCACCTCGGCGCCAGGGCTGAGTAGATCGACCACTCCACAGGCGATGAGGCTCTTACCGGATGCGGACTCGCCGACGAGCACGAGGGCCTCTCCTTCGTCCACGGTCAGGTCAACCCCATCCACGACGACGCGCTCGTCACCGGCCCGGTTGATCGAAACCCGGAGTCCCTCGACCGCGAGCAGGGGAGGCATGGGGGGAGGGTAGAGGGGACGAGGGGCGAGGGGCGAAGGGCGAGGGACCAGGAGCGAGGGGCGAGGGACCAGGAGCGAGGGGTGAGGGACCAGGAGCGAGGGGGGAGGGGGGAGGGGCGAACGCCGCACAAGCCTCGCGACGCGTCAGCCCTCCCCCTCCGTCATCGGCCTCCGGCCGATGCCACCTCCCCCTTCGGGGGAGGGGACCGCGTGAGAGGGGGCCCTGTGAGATGTACCCGGCGGTTTCACGTGGGCGGAGGGAGATCGCGTGACAAACCCCTGGAGTGGGCGCCCGCCTGATAGCTCTTCTGCGCTCCCTCCCCCCGAAGGGGGGAGTACCGCCGGGAGCGGAGCGAGCGGCGGGGAGGGGGGAGGGCAAACCCTACGCAGGCCACGCGGCGCGTCTGGCTCCTCGCTCCTCGCTCCTTACCTGTAGATTTCGGTTTGTGACCACCGCTCCCCAGACCGAACCCGTTTCTCGGGGGCTTTCGAGCGAGCGTCCCCCGTTGCTGTTCGTGCATGGTGCCTGGGGCGGGGCCTGGTTGTGGGACGACTTCATCCCGTGGTTCACCGAACGCGGATGGGAGTGCCACGCTTTCGACCTGCGCCATCACGGAGACCGGGGTGGCCCCAAGACGCTGCGACGCACCCGGATCAAGGACTACGTCGACGACCTGGCGGCGGCAGTCGCCAAACTCCCCCGGCCCCCCATCATCGTCGGCCTCTCCATGGGGGCACTGGTGACCCAGCGTTATCTGGAGCACCGCACGCTTCCGGGAGCGGTGCTGATGGCTCCGGTACCCCTGGGGGGCGTGTGGCGGGCCACCGTGCGCACCGCCCACCGACACCCGTTCAAGTTCCTCCAGGCGAACCTGATGCTCGATCTGGGAAAGGCGATGGACTCCCCCGGTCCGGTCAAGTCGATGCTCATGGATGACGACGCCACCGACGAGCAGGTCGCCGACCTGGTGGCTCGCACCGGTGGCGAGTCCTACCTCGCCTACCTCGACATGCTGTTCGTCACCCGCGCCCGACCCCAGCTAGTGCAGACACCGGTGGCGATCGTCCTCGCCGAGCGCGACAGCCTCTTCTCAGTGAAGGAGGGCAGGAAACTGGCGGGCGCCTACGGCGTCGACCCGATCGTGGTCCCGGGAATCGCCCACCAGATGCCCAGCAGCACCCGCTGGCAGAGCGCCGCCGAAGCAGTCGAAGAGGCCTTGCGCGACCTGATCTAGCCCTCGGGATTCGGGTCCCGAGTTCTAAGTACTAGGTACCAAGTACGACGACCTCAGGGAGTCCAATCTGGCTGTGAGCTGTGAGCTGTCAGCTACTCAGAGCCGGAATCACCTCAGCCCCGTAAGCATCGAGCGTCGCCTCCTGCGCGTCATGCATCAGGTAGATGGCGAACTGATCGACACCCAGGTCACGCAGTTCCTGCATCCGCGCGATGTGTTGCTCGGGAGTGCCGAGCACGCAAAACCGGTCCACCACCTCGTCGGGGACGAAGTCGGTGGAAGGGTTGCCAGCCTTGCCGTGGTGGTCGTAGTCGTAGCCCTTCCGCGCCTTGATGTAGTCGGACAGCGCCGCCGGAACCATCTCGGCATCGTCTCCGTACCGTTCGACCAGATCGGCGACATGGTTACCCACCATCCCGCCGAACCAGCGCACCTGATCACGCTGGTGGTCCAAGTCGTCACCGACGTAAGCGGGCGCAGCCACGCAGATAGTGATGTCGTCCGGGTTGCGGCCTGCCTTCTTGGCAGCATCCCTGACGAACTTGGTAGTCCACTCCACCAGATACGGGTCGGCGAGCTGGAGGATGAAACCGTCGCACTCCTCCCCGATGAGGGTCAGGGCCTTGGGGCCGTAACCGGCGCCCCACATGGGGAGGTCACGGGGCTCCTCGAGCCACGGGATGCGCAGCTTCTGGCCGTTGTAATCGATTTCCTCGCCTGCGCACAGGCCCTTGATGACCTGCATCGACTCCGACATCTGGGCGAGGGTCATCGGCTTGTTGCCGATGTAGCGCATGGCTGAGTCGCCCCGACCCATGCCGCAGACGGTACGCGGTCCGTACATCTCGTCGAGCGTGGCGAACAGGGAAGCGATCACCGTCCAGTCGCGGGTTCCCGGGTTGGTGACCATGGGGCCGACGATCAGGTCCGGGTTGTCGGCGAGCATCTGGCTGTAGATGACGAACGGCTCCTGCCACAGGACGTGTGAGTCGAAGGTCCAAGCGTGACTGAACCCACGCTGGGCGGCATACATGGTGAGCTCGAGGACCCGCGAGGACGGCGGGTTGGTCTGAAGGACGACTCCGAAATCCATGGTGCCGATGCTCCTCTCCTCTTCACCAAACCCATAGGTTTAGCACGGAGCATCCCGCCGGGATGGACGGCTAGTCGCCCACCTTGGGGATCTTGGCCGACACCGGATCCCGCTTGTCGGCCCACACCGACGCCCAGATGGCGACGGTCAGGACGACCGCGATGATGCTGAGCGACAGGTAGGTAGGCGGATGCCATCCCACCGGTTCGTTGACCAGCAGCATCTTGATACCGACGTAGCCGAGGATGACGCCGAGTCCCAGGTTGAGGAACCGGAACTTCCCGGCGAGGCTGCCGAGTAGGAAGAACAGCGCCCTCAGGCCGAGGATGGCGAACGCGTTCGAGGCGTACACGATGAACGGTTCCCGGCTGATCGCCAGAATGGCAGGCACGGAGTCGACGGCGAACACGACGTCAGTCGCCTCGATGAGGATGAGAACGGCGAATAGCGGGGTGGCCACCCGCTTGCCGTTCTCCTTGGTGAACAGCTTCTGCCCGTCGTACTCGCTGGTGCTGGGGACGAGACGACGCACCGTCCTCATCACGATGCTCTTTTCGTAGTCGACGACTTTGGTGTCGTCGTGATGCGAGATCTTCCACGCTGTGTAGAGCAAGAACGCGCCGAACACGTAGAGGATCCAGTCAAACGCGTTGATCAGCGCCACCCCGCCGGCGATGAAGATGCCGCGGAGGACGAGGGCGCCGAAGATGCCCCAGAAGAGGACCCGGAACTGGTACTCGCGGGGCACGCCGAAGTAGCCGAAGATGACCGCCCACACGAACACGTTGTCGACCGACAGCGACTTCTCGACGAGGAAGCCGGACAGATACTCCATCGATGCCCGGCCCGCCTCCCCGTCGACGGCCAGCCAGGCGATCACCCCGGTGAAGGCGAATCCGATACTGATCCACACCGCCGACTCGATGGCCGCTTCCTTGGTGGAGATCACGTGTGCCTCGCGGTGCACGACCAGCAGATCGATGATGAGCAATGCGCTGATGAGAACGAGCAGCGCCACCCAGTGCCACAACTCGACTTCGAGTTCGGCGAAGAACCTCGTTGATGTAGCCGCCTCTCCGGCGAGACGAGAGATCTGCTCACTGAACACGCGTGCTCCCTACGGCTGATGAAGTCGTATCAGCCGAAGGTCTCTCCCGCCCCCCAAGGGGACCACGAGCCCGGGCCGGATGGCCGTGATGACGGGCTTCGTGCGTGGGGATACTCCCCTTCGACCAGCCGAGCCTAGTGGAAGGGGCGTGGGGCCAGGGACGAGGAACGAAGCGGTCGTTGGTCGCCGGGTGATTCAGGTAGCGTCGGGTCCATGCTGTTTCACATCACCCACACCCACGAGCCGAAGGATTGCCTCTTCGCTGATCCGCCTGCCCTCGCAGAAACCTTCGGCAGCGTCGACGCTGCCATGGAGAGGGCAGGGGCGACGGTGATCGGCTCGTGGGTGATTGCCGCTTCCCACACCTTCTACTGGGTGGTCGACGCCGACTCGGCCGACGCTGTCACGCGCGGTCTGGCACCGATCGTCCCGCTTGGCCACGCCGAAATTCGCCCGATCGCCGACCTCCAGGAAACGATCGCGATGCTGCGGAGTAGCGAGTAGCGAGTAGCGAGAGCGCGCCGGAGGCTGCGCGACGCGTCAGCCCTCCCCCTCCGTCATCGGCCTTCGGCCGCGGTCTCTCTTGCAGGCCCTCCCCCAACGGGGAGCACTGCGCCGAGGCCCTCAGTCGCTGTCACCTACCGCCCAGAAGGGCCGCGTGTTGAAGCTCTTTTGCGGTCCCTCCCCCCGAAGGGGAAAGTACCGCCGTGGAGCGAAGCGAGCGGCGGGGAGGGGGGAGGGCGATCACGCAGCGACCATCTCTGTCCGCCCTCGCCCCTGGCCCTAACTACTCGACGGGTATCCCGCTTAGAGCGTCCCAAAGGGCCTGGGTCATCTCGGCGCAGGCGGCGACCGCAGCGTCGTTCAGTTCGGGCGAGGTCTCCAGCGACGCGACGATCCCGTCG
>DATKBG010000178.1:0-2871 GCA_035514255.1 Acidimicrobiia bacterium | reverse complement strand
CGTCTACCGTTCAGAGGCATGCCCAGCGAAGAGATCGACGGCGTCCCAATCTGGTACGAGGAGCACGGCAACCCCACAGCACCGTCGCTCGTCGCCCTGCACGGCGGAATCGTCACCTTCGGCGGCAGCTTCGGCGACGTCCTCCCCTGGCTCATCGAGGGCCGCCGGGTGATCGGCGTCGAGCTCCAGGGCCACGGCCACACGCCCGACACCGGCCGCGCTATGTCGATCGAGCGCTTCGCCGACGATGTCGCCGAGCTGATCGACCGGGTCGCGGGCGGCGGGCCCGTCGACGTCTGGGGCTTCAGTCTCGGGGCCCTCACGGCTACGAGCCTTGTTCTGCGCCACCCAACCAAGGTTGGCCGCCTCGTGCTCGCTTCCTCGAACATCCGCCCCGACGGCTACCACCCCGAGATCACCGCACCTGAGCAGGATGACCCGCGCTTGCCGACAGAGGAGGAGTTCGCCGCCTGGCACGCCGACTACGAGGCGGTGGCGCCGAACCCGGCGGACTTCTTTCCATTCCTCGAGCGCCTCCAACCAGTCGTTCACGACTTCGCCGGTTGGACCGCTGACGAGATCCGATCGATCACCGCCCCCACCTTTCTCGTGATCGGCGACCGCGACTTCGTCCGCCTCGACCATGCCGGCGAGATGCTCGACCTCTTCCCCGACTGCCGGCTCGCCGTCCTGCCCGCCACCCGCCATACCGAGGTCATGCAGCGCACTGACGCACTCAGGGCGCTCATCACCCCGTTCCTTTCCTAGCGACCGGCCGGCGTCAGCGGTCCCTCGGACCTACCACCGGCAGCTCACGCGCTCCGACTCGGATGAGCGATGCGCACCGAACGCTCGCTCAGCCGCCGTCGACCGGATTACGGGGCGCGCGTTCTGTGTGGTCCTCATGCCACATTTCGCCGGCCACGAGGTCAGATCAGAGGCGGTTCGTCGCTTCCCTGCCGGCCAGACGCTGGGCGATCATCACGGGGATGAGCGTGACCGCCATCACGATGATTGCGACCACGTTGAGGACCGGTCGGTTGCGCGGCCGGTTGAGGCTGCCGAGGATCCAGATCGGCAGCGTCTTCTGGCTGCCGGCGGTGAAGGTGGTGACGATGATCTCGTCGAACGACAGCGCGAACGCGAGCATCGCACCCGCAAGCAACGCGGTTCCGACCGAGGGCAGCAGCACATATCGGAACGTCTGCATGCCCGATGCACCGAGGTCCATCGACGCCTCGATCACCGAACCCGAGGTGCGCCGAAGGCGGGCGAGCACGTTGTTGTAGACGATCACGACGCAGAAGGTCGCGTGACCCACCACTATCGTGAAGGTGCCGAATCCCCAGCCGAGTTCGTTGATCCCCGATCTCAGGGCGATGCCCGTCACGATGCCGGGCAGAGCAATCGGCAGCAGGATGATGAACGAGATCGCCTCGCGACCGAAGAAGCGCGACCGCGCCACGGCCGCTGCCGTCATGCTGCCGAGCACGAGCGCCACGATCGTGGCGAGCACGGCGACTCGCACCGACAACCACATCGCATCCCAGATCTCCGGGTTGTCGCGAGCCACCCCGAACCACTTGGTGGTGAGTCCCGGAGGCGGGAAGGTCGGTACCACCTCGTCGGTGGTGAATGCATAGAGGATGATCAGGCCGAGCGGGAACCACAGGAACAGAATTGCGAGACCGACCGTCACCTTGAGCACGAGGTGCCGTGACGCCCGCTGCGCCATCAGCAGTCACTTCTCGCTGAGTCACGAACGTCCATCACAGCGCCTCGAACGCTCCCAGCCGGCGGGCGATGATCAGGTAGAAGGCCATGATCACCATGGGAATGGCGGTGTAGGCCGCAGCGAGCGGCAGGTTTCCGGCAACTCCCTGGAACTGGTAGATCGCCAGGCCGATCGTGGGCTTCGACGGCCCGACGAGCTGCGGGATGATGTAGTCACCGAGTGTCAGCGCGAACGTGAAGATCGATCCGGCGACGATCCCGGGAAGCCCGAGCGGCCACGTGATGTGGCGAAACGTCGCCAGGGGCCGGGCGCCCAGGTCGCTCGATGCTTCGAGGACCGATGCCGGCACCCGCTCGAGCGCCACCTGTACCGGCAAGATCATGTACGGCAGCCAGATGTAGAGGAACACCAGGTACTGGCCGGCGAAGCTCGTGGTGAGATCGGCGCCGCCGATCATCGGAGCATCGAGCACCGCGTCGATGACCCACTCGAGCCGCAGCCGCTCGGCGAACCAGGTGATGACACCTTCGCTGTTGAGGATCTGGCGCCAGGAGAGCACACGGACGATGTAGCTCGACCAGAGCGGCATCAGTACGAGGACGAACAACACCGCCTTCGCCTTCGACGACGCCACCCTTGCCATGTAGTAGCCGACGGGCATCGCGATGAGTGCCGCGCCGACGGTGACCAATGCCGCCATCACCACCGTTCGCATGACGATGTCACGCGTCAACGGGTTCCACATCGAGCGCCAGGTGTCGAGGGTGAGGTCGGTGTCGATCGTGCCGGTGAAGCTGTCGAGGGAGTAGAAGCTCTGCACGAGGAGTGCTGTCAGCGATCCCATGTAGACGACCACGAACCATGCGACCGGAATGGCGAGCACGAGCGCCAGCCGCAGGCGCGGGCGACGGTAGAAGAAGCTCGAAATTCGGTGACCCAGTGTGCGGTGCGCCGGGATGGAGGTCGTGGAGCTCATGATCGTGGTCCTGTTTGGATGATGCGAGCTGGCGGGCCGGGGACCTCCCCGGCCCGCCAGTGACTCACATGTTCAGGATCTTCTGGTATTCCTCGACCCACGTGCTGTAGGGCACGCACGTACCTTCGGGCTGGTCACCGAAGCAGTCGGACTCGGGCGT
>DATKBG010000177.1:0-3217 GCA_035514255.1 Acidimicrobiia bacterium | reverse complement strand
GCGATGAGCACAGACGATCGAACGCTCATGGTCGAGGCCATCGGTCTCGCCGCGCGCCATTGGCCGCATCCCAACCCGCGCGTCGGAGCGATAGTGGTCGCCTCATCGGGAGCGATTGTCGGGCGTGGGGCTCATGTCGCTGCCGGTGAACCGCATGCCGAGGCCGTCGCCCTGGCGGAGGCTGGCGAACGGTCGGCCGGTGGGACCCTCGTTGTCACCCTCGAACCCTGCTCCCATCACGGGCGCACCTCGCCATGCACGGAAGGTGTGATCGCCGCTGGCTTCAAGCGGGTTGTGATCGGAGCCATCGACCCCGACCGGCGCGTGGCGGGGACCGGCGTTGCCGCGCTGGAGGCGGCGGGCATCGACGTGGTGATCGGCGTGGACGGCCTCGATGCCGAGGCTCTCGACCCTGGCTACTTCCATCACCGGCGGACCGGCCGGTCCCGGGTCACTCTCAAGATGGCGGCCACGCTCGACGGACAGGCGGGCGCTGCCGACGGCGGCTCGCAGTGGATTACCTCCGAGGAGGCACGTTCCGACGTGCACGACCTCAGGGCACACTCCGACGCCGTCCTGGTTGGTGGCGGCACCATGCTGCTCGACGACCCGCGACTCACCGCCCGCGGGCCCGACGCACCCGGCGACCGCCCCCTTCCGGTGATCGTGGCCGGAGAGCGCGCGCTGGATCCGACGGCACGCCTTTTCACCCGACCGTGTCTGGTGTACGCACCGACCCCCCTCGATCTGCCGGAGACGGCGACGGTCGTCGAGCTGCCCGGACCGGGGGGCGTCGACCTGGCCGGGATGCTCGACGACCTGGGGGAGCGGGGGATCGTCGATCTGTTGGTGGAAGGTGGTCCGACGATCGCTGGCTCCCTGCTGCGCGGCGGGCTGGTCGACCGGATCGTTTGGTACGTCGGAGCGGCCGTGGCCGGTGGCGTCGGTCGCCCGGCAGGTGGTGGGTCGTTCCCGTCGATGGATGCCCTGCGCCCGGTCGAGATCGTGGCGGTCGATCGGATCGGTCCCGACGTTCGCATCGAAGCCGTCATGGGGGCGACCTGATGTTCACCGGCATCGTCTCCGAGGTCGGTCGGGTCGTCGCCATCGATCCAGTCGAGGGGCTCACCCGGCTGAGGATCGAGGGCGCCGCCACCACCGCGGACCTTTCGGTCGGCGACTCCATCGCTATCTCCGGGGTTTGCCTCACCGCGGTGGCGGTGTCGCCCCCGTCGTTCGAGGTGGAGGCAATGGTCGAAACGCTGCGCCACACGGGTCTCGGCTCCCTTCAGGCGGGCGACGCAGTCAACCTCGAGCGCCCGCTCGTCGCGTCGGGGCGTCTCGACGGCCACATCGTTCAGGGTCATGTCGACGGTGTGGGCGTCGTCCGGTCGGTGGCCGCCGATGGCGAGGCGAAGCGCGTGTGGGTCGACCTCGATGGTGGCCTCGCCCGCTACGTCGCCTCCAGGGGTTCTGTCGCCATGGACGGGGTGAGTCTCACTGTCGCCGCGGTCGACGACGACGGGTTCGAGGTGGCGCTGATCCCGCACACACTCGCGGTGACCACGCTCGGAGGGCTGGCACCCGGAGACGCGGTCAATGTGGAGGTGGATGTCGTGGCCAAGTACGTGGAACGGATGCTGGAGGCGCGGCGATGAGTTTCGGGACCGTCGAGCAGGCCATCGAGGCGTTCCGCCGCGGCGAGTTCGTGGTCGTGGTGGACGATGCCGACCGGGAGAACGAGGGCGATCTCATCCTGGCGGCGGAGGCGGCCACGCCGGAGCGCATTGCCTTCATGGTGCGCCACACCTCGGGCCTCATCTGTGTGCCGATGCTCGGCGAGCGGCTCGACGAGCTACGCCTGCCTCTGATGGTCAGCGAAAACACCGACTCGCACCGGACCGCCTTCACCGTGTCGGTGGATGCCTCCGACGGCACCACCACCGGGATCTCGGCGGGTGACCGGGCGGCGACCATCCAGGCGCTCATCGATCCGGCCACGGCGCCGGCGGACCTGGCCCGGCCCGGGCACATCTTCCCGCTGCGGTACCAGGAGGGCGGCGTGCTCCGGCGTGCCGGACACACGGAGGCATCGGTCGACCTGGCCCGGCTCGCCGGTCGCTACCCGGCGGGTGTCCTGTGTGAGATCGTCTCCCAGGACGGTTCAATGGCCCGGCTCCCCGAGCTGCTCGCGTTCGCCGAAGAGCACGGTGTCGTCATCATCACCATCGCTGACCTCATCGCCCACCGTCGCCAGAGCGAGGTGCTGGTCCGACGTCGGGTCGAGGCCCGCATCCCGACCCGTCATGGTGAGTTCCGGGCGGTCGGATACGAGTCGTTGGTCGACGGCGCCACGCACATTGCCCTGGTCAAGGGGGACGTGAAGGGGTCGGATGACGTGCTGGTGCGGGTGCACTCCGAGTGCCTCACCGGCGATGTGTTCGGTAGCCGCCGCTGCGACTGCGGCACCCAGTTGGATCTGGCGATGGAGCGGATCGCGGCGGAGGGCACCGGGGTCGTCGTCTACCTCCGTGGGCATGAGGGCCGCGGGATTGGCCTGCTGCACAAGCTGGCGGCATACACGCTCCAGGACCAGGGCCAGGACACGGTCGAGGCCAATGTGAGCCTCGGTTTTCCGCCCGACGCTCGCGACTACGGCATCGGCGCGCAGATCCTCGCCGACCTCGGTGTCGGTTCGATGCGCCTGCTCACCAACAACCCGACGAAGCGGGCCGGGCTGGAAGGCTTCGGGTTGAGCATCGCTGATCGTGTCCCGCTGGAGACCGAGCCGACGCCCGAGAACCGCGACTACCTGCGGACGAAGGCCGCAAAGCTAGGCCACCTGCTGAAGGAATCCGATGTCTGACGGGCTACGGGTGGGTGTCGTGGTGTCGACGTTCAACGGGAGCATCACCGAGGGGCTTCGCCTGGGTGCACTCACCGAGCTGGAGAAGCTCGGTGTGACCGAGCCGACCGTGGTCGAGGTTCTTGGAGCACTCGAGCTACCTGTCATCGCCCGGGCACTCGTCGACGCCGACCACGACTGCGTCGTCGCGCTGGGTGCGGTCATCGAGGGGGAGACCGACCACTACCCCCACGTGGCCACGCAGTCCATGGCCGGATTGATGCAAGTGTCGGTTGACAGCGGGAGACCCGTCGGGATCGGGCTGCTCACGGTCCGTGACATTGCCCACGCCGTCGAACGGAGCCGTCCCGG
>DATKBG010000176.1:0-2879 GCA_035514255.1 Acidimicrobiia bacterium | reverse complement strand
GCATCGTTCCCCTGTCGATCCCGACCCTCGCCATCTACACCGGCGTGACCGCCGTACTGGGCCTGGTGTGGGGCATGGTCGGCCCGGCCAAGAAGCCGAAGGGTCCGGCACCCGCCGCGGCACCGTCGGCTCCGCCTACTGCAGAGTCCATGGCCGTCGATCCCGCCCCCGAGGCCGACTGACACCACCACGCCGAGCAACCGGGGGGGCGGTAGCCTCGCCTCATGGGCAGTTTCGTATCGTGAGGTTCGTCGCCGTCTTGCTCGGGATCGTCGCCGCCCTCGCCGGCGCCGTCGTGAGCGCGATCACGATCGGTGAGACCGGCGCCATCGTCGTTTTCCTCCTCCTCGTCGGGACCTCCGTGCTCGCCGCCGTCGCCGGATCTCGCGCCTTCCTGACCCGGTTCCTCGCTGCCGCCGGCGTGCTCGTGGTCGGCAGCATCGCCTTCGTCGCCTGGCAGGCAGCTCTGATCATGGGTGCCTTCTCCACGACCGACGGAACCGCGGCTCCGGCCGACCCTGCTGCCCTCGCCTCGGCGCAGGTCGCCATCGCTTCCGCCCTGGTGATGCCGGGACCCTTCACTCTGTTCCTCGAGGACCGCGAGATCGAAGCGGTGATCCAGGAGGGTCTCAGCGACGACTCACCCATCGAGCGTGTCGCCGTCGCCACCGTTGAAGGCTCCGACGGCGAGTCCGGCTCGCTGCACATGGTCGTCCACTTCAAGAGCGGATCGGTCACCGCCGACGTGATCGCCACGGTCGAGGTGGCGGACGGGTCGGCGGAGGTGATCCTCGAGCGGATGAGCATGGGTCTGGTGACGGTCCCGGCGAGCCTCCGTGACGAATTCTCCGGGTCGCTCGACGACCTCAACGCGGTCCTCGGGGGTGACGGGGCGTTCGTCGAGCGGGTGACCGTCGGCGACGGCGTAGTTGTCGTCGAAGGCTATCGGCCCTGAGGGGGTGAGTGAATAGGCTCGCCCCCTGAGTCAGAGTCCGGCGCGCTCGATCGGCTGAGTGAGACACCGACTTCCGCCGCGCCCCCTGACCAGCTCCGACGCGTCGAGTTCGAGCACCTCGATGCCCTCGTCGCGTAGCCGCTGGTTGGTCTCGGTGTTGCGGGCGTAGGCCAACACCACGCCGGGCTCGAGCGCCAGCGTGTTGTTGCCGTCGTTCCACTGCTCGCGCAGCTGACCTATGTCGTCGCCGCCGGTGGCGATGATCCGCATCTTGCGGTCGAGCACCTCCTCGATCGTCTCGACCAGCCCCGAACGCTCATCGACGGCGACCCGATCACCACCGATCGGCGTCACCACGTAGGTACGAACCGCATCGATGACCGGCGGGAACAGGTTGAGGGCGTCGTGATCGACCATGGTGAGCACGGTGTCGAGGTGCATGAACGACCGATCGTGTGGGAACGAAGCCACGATCACCCTGTCGACGGCGTCGGCGTCGAACAGCCGATTCGCCAGCAGCTCGATGGCGGCGTGCGACGTCCGCTCGCCACTACCGACCAGGACGGTGCGTTCGTCCAGGACGAGCACATCGCCTCCTTCGATGGTCGCCGGGTAGGCGTCGAAGGGTCCGCCCCCGAACCACACCGGGAAGTCGTCGCCACGAAACCGCGGGTGGTGGCTGTAGATGGTGGAGAGGATGAACGGCTCTGGCCGGCGGATCGGGCGGCTCGGGGCGCCCAACACGAGGCCGCGTCCCACCCAGGCGGCGTTGTCGCGGGTGAACATCATGTTGGGCAACGGTCGGATGACGGTGAGCGACGGGTCCGACCCGACGTCCGAGAAGGCGGGATCGATGCCCCAGTCCGGCATCTCGGCGGCGATGATCCCCCCGAAGACGACGTCGAGCGCCCGCTCCATCTCGCACTCACGCAGCGCGGCGCGCAGCTGCTCGGATATCCAGGCGCCCGCCGTCGCCGGCGTTACCACCTGGTCGACGACCCGACGACGCACGTCCTCGTCAGCGAACACCTCCTCCAGGAGGTCGCGCACGTACAGCACCTCGACCCCGCGGTCGCGCATGAGCCCGGACATCCGATCGTGCTCCTCTTGGGCGCGCTGCACCCACAGAATGTCGTCGTAGAGGAGGAGCTCCTTGTTCTGCGGGGTCAGTCGGGCGAGTTCGACGCCGGGGCGATGAACCAGGACGGTGCGCAGGGGACCGATCTCGGAGAAGACGGCGGGCATGCCTGGGAGGTTACCGACCGGGCAGGGCGCGGGAGGTCACTGACCGGGGGGTACGCGGTGATCCCCCGACGCCTCATAACCCGCGGCGATGCCGATCAGGATGAGCTCGGCGAACGGTCGGCCCATCAGCTCGAGACCGATCGGCGTCCCGAGCGCGGTACCCGCCGGCACCACGATCGCCGGTAGGCCACCCACCGAGGCCGTACCGCAGTTGGTCCCAGACTGTGACTGGCCGATCGGTGCCGCCGGCTGGCGGATTGTCGGGTAGGCGAGGGCATCCAGGTCGTTGGCATCCATGAAGGCGGTGAGTTCGGAGCGCACCACGTCGCGCCGGTCGAGCGCCTGGCGATACTCGGCGGTGTCGAGGGTGGTCACCGCGATGGCCCGCCGCAGTTGCTCGTCGACCGCCGGGTGATGCACTCCGAGCGCCACCAGTTCGGCGAGCGACGACACCGGCGCCTGCGGATACCCGGCGAGATACTCGTCGAAGGCGAACTGGAACTCCCTCAAGAACACCGTGGCGGCGTTGCCGCGGAGCGCGTCGAAACCCGGGATGGCAACCGGCACGATGGTGGCGCCGGCGGCGGCCATGTCGTCGAGCGCCGCCCGCACCGACACCGCCACCTCGGGATGCGCCCCGACGAACAGAGCGTCGACCACACCGATGCGACGCCCGACG
>DATKBG010000175.1:0-3374 GCA_035514255.1 Acidimicrobiia bacterium | reverse complement strand
ATCGATCGCCGCCCGTTACCCCGTCACCTGGATACCGCGAGAGGACATGGAGCATTGGTGGGGTCCGGGGGAGCATCACCCGGCGTTCGACGACCGTGCCCCCGATGGGCTCCTGATAGCCGACGAGGGCTACGCCCTCCTCCACCGCCACGCCGACGAACGCCTCATCGGCCAGCACGGCGCGCCGACCGAAGCAGAGCTGCGGGTGCCGCTGTTAGTAGCGAGTAGCGAGTAGCGAGTAGCGAGTAGCGAGACAGTCTGCCCGCGATGTCTCGGCTCTTGGTACTTGGTATTTGGTATTGGTATGTGGGCCAGTGGTCAGTGGCCAGCCTGCCGATTCGGACCGTTGGTAGCGTCGCGGCATGAGTACTTATGACGCAGGAGTTTGGCCAATCCTGTCGTTCCGTGATGCTCCAGCGATGATGGCGTTCCTGCGCGACGCCTTCGGGTTCGTCCCCACGGTGGTGGTCGAGCATCCGGACGACCCGACGGTGATCCACCACGCCGAGATGCGCTGGCCCCTCGGGGGCGGTGTGATGTTCGGAACTGCCGGCAAGGATGACTCGGAGTGGGGTCAGCGACTAGCGGGCGTCGCCGGTGTCTATGTGGTGTGCGACGACCCCGACGGCTTGTTCGCCAGGGCGACGGCCGCTGGAGCACGGGTCGTTCATGAGCTGATCGACGAGGATTACGGGTCGCGGACCTTCTCCGTGGCCGACCCGGAAGGCAACCTGTGGAGCTTCGGCACCTATGCCGGTGAGCCCCTGACGGAGGACTAGGGGGTGAGCGAATAGGCTCGCCCCCTTAGACGGCGGCGGCGAACAGCCTCTCGGCGGCGAACTGCTCGAGGCCGACGCCTGAGCTGCCCTCGACACTGACGGTCACGGTGCCCGACGGGGCTCGCTCGACCACCTGGACCGCGGCTCCAGGACGGAGCCCGATCCGGTCCAGAAACCCCATGAGTTCGGCATCGAGCTCCAGCTCCTCGGAAATGCGCTCGACCCGGGCCGCCTCGCCGATCGGTAGGTCGGCGAGCGGTTGCATCGCCGGAGGCTTGTACCCGGCGCCGGGGATGGCGTTGCCGTGAGGGCAAGTCTTCGGATCGTCCATGGCGGCCCACATGGCGGCCTCGACGTCATCGGAGATCACCGACTCCCAGACCTCTGCCTCGGCGTGCACCTTGTCCCAGGGCAGCCCCAACACTTCGGTGAGGAAGCGCTCGGCGAGACGATGGCGACGAACCACTCCCTCGGCGAGGTCGCGGCCGGCGCCGGTCAGGGCGATCTCGGGCTCAGTTCGGATGAGCCCTTCGGCCTCGAGTTTGCGCGTCATCTCGGAGACGCTGGCCCGGCTCACCCCCAGCCACTCGGCAATGCGGGCCTGAATGACAGGGATGCCCTCGTCTTGGATCTCCCAGATGGCGCCCACGTATTCCCGATGGGTCGCCTTGTACGACTGGTCCTGCATGAGTCGGATGGTATCCCACCGAAGAGGGTAAGGCTCCCTAACAGATGGTGATTGGACTCTTGACATCATCGGTTCTGGCCCTAGTGTCGCCGCCCATGCACCGAAATAGACGCGGGGTACCCGCACTCACCAGCCTGATCCTGACCGCCCTGGTCGCCACCGCCTGCTCGTCGGGTGATGACGGCCCCCAGACCCTCACCGTGTACTCCGGCCGCTCGGAAGACCTGGTTGCCCCCCTCATCCAGCAGTTCCAGGACGAGACCGGCATCGAGGTTTCGGTCCGATACGCGTCGAGCACCGACATGGCCGCCACCCTCCGCGAGGAGGGTGCCAACTCGCCGGCCGACGTCTTCTTCGCCCAGGACCCGGCGTCGCTCGGTGCCGTCGCCGAAGCCGAACTGTTCGCCGCACTCCCCGGAGACCTGCTCGCAGACATTCCGCAGGAGTTCTCGGGCGGCGCGACGTGGGTAGCGGTGAGCCTGCGGTCTCGCGTCCTCATCTATGACACCGAGCGTCTCGGCCCGGCAGACCTGCCGGAAACCGTCGACGGCCTGCTCGATCCGGTATGGGGTGGAGGACGGATCGGCATCGCCCCCGGGAACTCCTCGTTCATCGCGTTCGTCTCGGCCATGATCCTCGAGCGTGGCGAGGAGGGCACCCTCGCCTTCCTGGAGGGGCTCGCCGCCAACGAACCGCAGATCTTCTCGGGCAACAGCCCGATCGTCGCCGCGGTCAACGACGGCACGGTCGAGGTCGGCCTGACTAACCACTACTACCTGCTCGGGCTCCGGTCCGATATCGGGGAGACCCGCGCCGAGAACCACTTCTTCACCACGGCCGGAGCGGAGTCGCTGGTGATGCCCGCCGGAGCGGGAGTCCTCGAGGCGTCGCAGAACAAGGACGCCGCGCTGCGCTTCATAGAGTTCCTCCTGTCTACAGATGCTCAGGAGTACTTCGTGACCGAGACCTTCGAGTATCCCGCGGTCCCGGGCCTCGCCGCACCCGAAGGCCTTCCCGCGATCGAGACCCTGGCTCAGCCCGACCTCCACCTCTCGGCACTCGCCGGAGTCCTCGACCGGGCAACCCAGCTCATCTCGGAGGCAGGACTCTTGTGACGACGGAGCCGACCCCGGCGGTCGGCACCCTCGACCCCCGACCATCCGCGAGCGCGGCACCCCCCGCCCTCCGGGGCGCGGCGCCGCGGTGGTTGTGGCTCCCGGTGATCCTCGTCCTCATCCCGGGCGTGGTTCCGATCGCCGGTCTCGTGGCCCGGGTCGTCGGCGCCACCGACGATGCCCTGGCTCTCGCCGGGTCGGCGCGGACGCTGGTTCTGGTCTGGAACACGGTGCTGCTGATGGTGCTGGTGACGGCGAGTGCCGCCGCCATCGGGGTCACCGCGGCATGGCTCACCGAGAGGACCGACCTCCGCGGGCGACGCCTGTGGCGGGTCCTCGCCGCACTCCCCCTGGTCATCCCCTCCTACGTCATCGGGATGACGTTCGTTTCCGCATCGGGACCGGGTGGGCTGATCGCCTCGATCACCGGATGGCAGGTTCCCTCCCTCACCGGGCTCCTCGGCGCCTGGGCTGCACTCTCCGTCTCGACCTATCCCTTCGTGTATCTGACGGTCCGCGCCACGCTGCGGCGCCTCGACCCCGCCCACGAAGACGCCGCTCGCGGCCTCGGTGCGTCTCCGGGGCGAGTATTTCGCACGGTGGTATTGCCTCAGCTCCGCCCGGCACTCGCCGCCGGCTCGCTGCTGGTGGCGCTGTACACCCTGTCCGACTTCGGGGCGGTGTCACTGGCTCGCTACGACGCTTTCACGCGCGTCATCTACGCCCAATACGCCGGCCGTCTCGACCGCACCCCGGCGGCGGTGCTGGCGCTGATCCTGGTGCTGATCGCCC
>DATKBG010000174.1:0-8837 GCA_035514255.1 Acidimicrobiia bacterium | reverse complement strand
CTTCGGCGGTACTCCCCCCTACGGGGGAGGAACCGCAAAAGGACCTCAACACGCGGTCCCCTCCCCCGAGAGGTGGCAGCGGCCGAAGGCCGATGACGGAGGGGGAAGCCAAACGCGTCGCGAGGCCCACGAAGCGTTAGCCCTCCCCCCTTCCCTTCGGTCGCTTCGCTCCCTCCGGGACTCCCCTACAGGGGGGAGAGAGGGTCCTGGCCAACAACTATCCGCTCGAACTTTCTGGTCCAGATACCAAATACCAACTACCAAGTACCCAATCCCTGAATCCACTCCCTCGTAACCGACACGAGCTCGTCCAGGACGTCCTCTCCTGTGCGACCGGTGCGCTTGGGGACCTTGAACGAGTGATCGGCGTCGGGAACCACGTGCAACGCGGCGTCGAGGCGCTTCACGACGGGCCGCAGCAGGTCGAGAGGGCCCATACGATCACGCCCACCCTGGACGAATAGCAAACCCCCTGTGAGTCGATCCAGGTGCGTCGTGTCACGCGGTTCGGACTTTCCCAGCGCCACCAGGGGATACCCGTAGAAGAGGCGTGGCCACTGATCGAACCCCGACAGGTGGGATCCCACCCGACCGCCCATCGACTTGCCGGCGATCACCGCCCGATCGACCAGACCTTCCAGGTGGGTCGCCGCGGCCTCGTGGGCGGCGACCAGGGTCGGCAGGCGATCGGGTGCCTTCCGCCCCGCCGCCATGTACGGGTAGTCGAACGCAACGACAAGGAACCCCGCGGCGGCGAGCCGTGTGCGCAACCCCTCCATGAACGGATGACTCCGCCCCGCCCCCGCCCCATGAGCAAGGACGACTCCGGTGCTGGCACCCTCAGGCCCATCCACCGTCGCAGGCACCTCCCCACCACTCCACTCGATCGAGATGTCGCGAGCCATGCCAAAGAGGCTAGGGAGCTCACAGCCAGGCCGGTACCAAGTGCCAAACCAAGGGAGCCTCGCTACTCGCTACTCGCTACTCCCCCTCGCTACTGTCCTTCGCCGGTATGAACGTCCGCATCTTCAGCACCGTGGAAACTCTCTCCGAGGCGGCAGCCGACGAGGTGGAGGGATGGCTCGGCCTCGATGGCAACGGCCACACCCTCGGACTCGCCGGCGGCACCACCCCACAGCGCGCCTACGAGCTGCTCGCCGACCGCGATCTTCCCTGGCAGGAGGTCACCGCCTGGATGACCGACGAGCGGCACGTCCCGAACGACCATCCCGACAGCAACGCCGGCATGGCTCAGCGGGCGCTGTTCGATCGCATCCCGGCGCGGTTGCTCGAGGTCCCGTGGCGTGAGGATGCCAAGAAGGCGGCCGACGAGTACGAGGCGATGCTCGGCACCGTCCTGAGGCGCGACCATGGAGGCCGCCTCGAACCGGGCATGGTGGTCCTGGGCATGGGATCCGACGGTCACACCGCGTCGCTGTTCCCCGGGAGCGACGCCCTCGACGTCAGCAACCGTGACTTCGTCGCCACGCTGGTACCCGACAGGGGCTGGCGTCTCACCGCCACCCTCGGTCTCCTCACCCGAGCGCGACGGATCCTGTTCCTCGCCGCGGGAGAGGAAAAGGCACCAGCGGTCGCCGACATCCTCAGCGGCGAGAGCGACCTCCCAGCCGCCCGGGTGACCGCGCAAGCTCGCGATGTCGTGTGGTTGATAGACAGAGCGGCGGCGAGTCAGCTCCATTAGCGAAGTACTTAGTACTTGGTACTTGGTACTTGGACACTCCCGTCCAGATACCAAATACCAAATACCAAGTACCGGTGGCTACTCCGTCAACCCCAACAGCTCGAGCAGGTACACCGAGATCCCGCTCTCGGGGTCGAGTCGGGCCCGGGCAAACGCCTCCGCCTGGATCCGGGCCGGATCGCAACCGAGCCTTTCTGTACGGCCGTCGAGAACCTCTCCCTGCTCCTCCAGGGCGAAGAGCGGCTCCGTCCAGGCCTCCCGGTCCCTGAACTCGTCGAGCGGGGTCTCATCGAGGACCGCCACCACCAGCTCCAGATGACGCGCTGTATCGGTGGCGATCCGGTCGCAGGTGTCATCGGCCAGCGTGGTGGTCGTCCCCGACGGGTCCATCGTGGTGAGCGTGGGCATCGATGGGTCGCAGGCGGCGAGTGCGACCACGCATACGGCAACGAGGAGGGTTCTCACCGTGCCGAGGCTACCCCCGACGCCTCGTTCCGTCGGTCGCGATCAAGTGAGGTCGAAGTCGGTCCCGTCCATCCGGACCTCGTCGACGATCCCGACCACGATCGCCCTCACCGGAGCGTTGGGGTCGTCCATCACCTGTCGTGCCGAGGAACCCTCGTCGAGTACCAGGACGGTCTGGCCGTGACTGGCGCCGATCGAGTCCACGGCGATCACATACCCGCCGGCCGAAACACCCGACACGTCGAGGAGATCGACCACGCGTAGCTGATGTCCATCGAGGCTCGGATGCTGGATGGTGGACACCACGGTCCCGCTGATGCGTCCGAGCTTCACCGAATCTCCACCTCGTCGACGATTCCGACCACGGCGTGGTCGACGGGAACGAACTGCTCGGGCAACGCCACCGCAGCCTCCCGGCTCGACACGAAGTACACCCGTTCGCCGACCCCGACGGTGAACAGGGCATCGGCGGCCACCACCGGATCGCCGCTCGGCTCCCCCGATCGATCCAGGGGCTGGAGGATCAGGAAGCGAACCCCCTCCAAGCCCTCGGACTTCTCCGTCGCCACCACGGTCCCGATGACGTCAGCCAGTTGCATCCGACTCTCCGATCCGGTCGACGAACCGTGCCGCCGACCACAGATTGTCCCCCATCTCGGAGGCGAGCATCGGGACCACCACTTGCTGCAGCACCCTGCCAGCCACAACGGAGGCACCGCCCGCCTCCACGGCCACTTCCACGTCGCCGACCGATCCCGAGAACAGCGCGTACGCCTTTCCTCCGAGGTCGTCGGCGAGATGGAGCTCCATGAGCACGACCGCGGCTGCCTTCACCCCCGCATCGGCAACCGCGACCGCAGACGAGACGGTTGCTGTCTCCACGATGCCCACGGCTTCTCCGGACGGTTCGCCGCGAACACTCCCGATCGCAGCTACCACGGCCGGGTGGACGTCAGGAAGGAACACCTCGTCGACGATCGACGCCGCCCCCCGCGCCCGCCCCGCGCTCAATGCCTCCTCCACCGATGCCACATCCCCGGTGACCTGGACCAGATACCTGCCCGGGTGGATGGTCCCTGCGGTGATCGAAGCCACCGGCGACGCCTTGACCATCGCGTCCCCGGCGAGGATCCCTACGGCCACCGACTCGAACTCGAGCACCCCCAACGCCGGCGCCGTCATGACCGTACGACGACCGCGAGACGGTCACCAGCGACTGCTCTGACGGGCGACGGGTGACGGGTGACGGGTGACGCAGTCACACGATCCGCAACGCGCCGACCACGGCGATCCGTCGCTCCCGCGTGAAGGTGATGGGGCGGGTCATCCCGTCGCCGCTCGGGCTGGCGATCGAGAACGAGGTGAACCCCTCCCCACCCTGGCCGAGGCCGGCGTAGTTGGGTCCGTTGGCGATGAAGATGCTCACGTTGATCGACCGGGCCATACGGGTGATGGTGGCCACGTTGTTCGAGTGAATGGAAGCGGTGTGTTGGAACCGATGCTCCGACTTGATGGCGAGGTCAATGGCGCTATCCACGTCGGGTACCGAGGTCACCGGAAGCACCGGCATCATCTGCTCGGTCCACACCAGGCTGTGCTCGTTAGGGACCTCGGCGACGAGCAGCCGGGGATCGCCGTCGACGTCGACCCCGGCAGCGGCGGCGATGTCGCGGGCGTTCTTGCCGATCCACGAGCGGTTGATCACGCCGGGCTTCCCGGGCGGCCCCATGGTCTCGAAGATCAATCGCTCCACCTTGCGCAGCTCGTGCTCCTTGAGAACGTGGGCGCCGTTGCGCCCCATCGCTCGCACCAGGTCGTCGGTGATGGAGCGCAGGGCGATCACCGTCTTCTCGTCGGTGCAGATCACGTTGTTGTCGAACGACGCGCCGGCGACGATGTCGCGCGCCGCCCGCTCGATGTCGGCCGTGTCGTCCACCACGGCCGGCGGGTTGCCGGGGCCAGCAGTGATCGCCCGCTTGTCGGTGTTCAGCGCCTCACGGACGACTCCTGGACCGCCGGTGACGAGCAGGACGCGGACGCTGGCATGGTGCATCAGCGCTTGGGCGCTCTCGATGGTGGGGACGGCGACCGCGGTGACCAGGTCGGCGGGTCCTCCAGCCGCCATGATCGCCTGGTTGAGGAGCCGGACGTTGTGGGCCGAGACTCCTTTGGCGTTGGGGTGGGCGTTGAACACGACGGCGTTGCCGCCGCTCACGATGGCGATCGTGTTGTTGATGATCGTGGACGTCGGGTTGGTGGTGGGGGTGATCGCTCCGACGATCCCGAACGGGGCGTGCTCGGTGAGCATCATCCCGTCGGTACCCGTCTCGATGAGGGGTTCGAGATCCTCCGGTCCGGGGGTGCGGGTCGCCACCAGGATGTTCTTGCGGACCTTGTCTTCCGGCCGTCCGAGCCCGGTCTCCTCGTGGGCCATGTCGGCGAGGCTCTGCGCGTGCTCCAGCATCGAGGAGCGGATGGAGGCGACCACGGCCTCGCGCAGGTCGGTGCCCCCGCTGTCGTAGGTCGTCTGGGCGCGCTGAGCGGCAGCGACCGCCTCATCGACGGTGGCGAACACCCCCAACCCGAGCTCGGCTTCGGGCACGTCGACCGGGACCCGCGGACTCGTTGGCGCCGACTCGGCAGTACCACCGAGCCGCTGGCGAACGCGGGCGATCACCTCCTGGACCTCGGCCTCGGAGAACGAGCGGGGCGTCACTTCGTGTACTTCACGTCGCCGCCGACCTCCCAGGTGTCGACGATCGCCATGATCACCGCATCACAGGGCCGGTCGCGGGTCGCCACCGTCTGCCGGGCAGACGACCCGGAGGCGTACATGACGATCTCGCCGACCCCGGCGCCGATCGCATCCACGGCGACCACGTACCCCGAGGCGTCGTTGCCTTCGACGTCGATCTGCCGGACCACGAGGAACGTGAGCCCCTCCATGGTCGGTTCCTTGTCGGATGCGACCAGCGTCCCGGCGACGCGTCCCAGCTGCACCGGCCTTTCCCCCGGTCGCTTAGGACGACTCGGCGGCGGCCTCGTCGGCCCTGCCGAGCGGCAGGACGAGGTCGACGTTGGTATGCGGACGGGCGATGACGTGCGTCGACACGACCTCGCCGACCTTCTCGGCGCCGCGGGTGCCGGCATCGATGGCGGCCTTGACCGCCGCCACGTCGCCGCGGATCACCGCGGTCACATAACCGCCGCCGGTCTTCTCGTACGACACCAGCTCCACCTTCGCCGCCTTCACCATCGCGTCGGCGGCCTCCACCATCGCGGTGAACCCGCGGGTTTCGATCATCCCGAGTGCTTCAGCCATTGACTCTCGCTCTCCCTCTGTGTTCGGTTCCTACGCCGGGCGTATGCCCGGTCACGTCATCTCTCTGCCTTCGATACCCTCCAGGGCCGCCACCGCGGCCCGCCACCCCACGTCGATGTCGCTCTCCTCACCACCGAGATAGACCCGGCCGAGCGACCCGAACGACCTGACCTCGAGGACACCGATGTTGGCCGCCTTCTCTGCCTCGTTGGCGGCGAGCGGGGCATAACTGGCCGGCTCCATCTCGAGCAGGTAGAGGGTCTGCCCGGGGATGATCATCTGGCCATGGCGCATCCGGTTGATCAGCTGCGCCTGGTGATCGTCGATCCGGCGGATGATCTGACTGGAGGCGATACGCGGCTTGATCCGGTCGGTCTCCTTGGCGCCGATCTCGGCGAGGATCGCCTCACCGGCGGCGCGGGTCTCCGCCTGTGACGGTGAGTGGACCTCCAGGAGTCCGAAGTAACGCTCGACGATCTGCATCGCTGGCTTCACCTCGGTGGCCTTGAGAGCGACGTCGGTGAGGCGGTTGATCTCGATGCCCGGTGAGATCTCGACGTACAGCGAGGCGTCGCCGGCGAGCGGCAGGAATCCCTGGGCCACGGTGCCGAGGAACGCCGCGTACTGGGGCTGCAGGCTGTCGAGGAACGCATAGCCCCTCAGGTCAATACCGCTCACTGGAACTCCCTCCGGTCACGATCTCCACTCCCGCCGAGGCACCGATTCTCGTCGCCCCGGCCGCGATCATCTGTCTCACGTCGTCGGCACTGCGGATGCCGCCCGACGCCTTCACCCCCATCTTGGGCCCGACGGCCTCCCGCATCAACGCCACGTCGTAGACCGTCGCCCCGCCCGGACCGAATCCCGTCGACGTCTTGACGAAGTCTGCCTTTCCGTCCGACGCCAGGCGAGAGGCCATCACCTTCTCCTCGTCGGTGAGCAGGGCGGTCTCGAGGATCACCTTGCACACGGCCCCGACCTCCCGACACGCTTCGGAGACCCCGGCGACGTCCCGCAGGACCAGGTCGTGGTCTCCCGACTTGAGCGCTCCGACATTCAACACCATGTCGATCTCGCGTGCCCCGTCGCGGAGCGCCCGGCGCGCCTCCATGGCTTTGATCTCGGGCATCGCGGCCCCGAGCGGGAACCCGACGACCACGCAGGTGACCACCGGACTGCCGCGCAGAGCGTCTGCGACCCGTTTCGTCCAGGTGGGGTTGACGCATACCGAAGCGAACCCGTACTCGATCGCCTCGGCACACATACGGTCGATCTCGTCGGCGGTGGCGTCAGGTCGCAGCAGGGTGTGGTCGATGAACCCGGCGAGGTCGGTGGGAACGTCGGCGCCCGATCCGACGTACGACACCCGGGTCGCCCCGGCGGCGAGCACGTCGCGAACCTTGGACGACGAGTGAGCCACGCAGTCGCCGAAACAGGTGAGGCAGTCGTCGAGAGCGTCGCCGGCGAGAGCGCCGAGGACTTCGCGGGTCACTGCCTCGATGAGGGCGTCGCGGTCGGTCACGACGCTGCCCCGGCGTGCTGCCGGCCCTGATCCAGGGCGTCGATCATCGCCACCCGGCGGGCGTGCCGACCCTCCCCCCACGGAGTGGCCAGCCACTCCTGGACGATCTGCCAGGCGAGTCCGTCGCCGATCAGGCCGGCACCGAGCGTGAGGACATTGGCGTGATTGTGCTCACGGCTGTTGCGCGCTGACGACAGGTCGTAACACAGCGCCGCACGCACCCCCGGAACCTTGTTGGCCACCATGCAGGATCCGATGCCGGCACCGTCGATCACGATGCCGACCACGCACTCGCCCGACGCCACCTTCTCGGCCACCGCCTGTGCGAAATCGGGGTAGTCGACGGCCTCGGTGGAGTCGGTGCCACAGTCCACCACCGTGCGACCCGCTTCACGGAGACGAAAGGCGAGGCGCTCTTTGAGAGGGAAACCGCCATGGTCGGCGCCAATGGCCACCGCCCCACCGTCACACCCGCAGCCACAGCCCGTCTTCAGGGCGTGTTCCGCTGGCTCGGCAGGCGAAGCCGAAGGGGCCGAACCGACTCCGTCGATCACCCGCTCGACGAGCATCCGAATTTCGTCCGCACTAGGGAGGTCTCGAGGAGGCATTGGGGGAAGTATCGCAGAGAGGGGCGAGGGGCGAGGAGCCAGGGACGAGTAGTGAGTAGCGAGTAGTGAGTAGCGAGTAGTGAGTAGCGAGTAGCGAGTACCAAATACCAAATACCAAGGGCCGGGCAACCGGGAACCGGTAACGTCCTCCCATGGCCGACGACCCTGCGTTCGTGTGGGACCGGAACGCGGTAACGCGAACAAGTAAGCCCTCCCCGACCGCTCCGACCGCGTCCCAGGCAGTCGAGTTCGGGGATCGGATCACCATCAAAGAGGCGGAACAGCGCTTCGGTGTGTCGGTACCGCGTCTTCGCGAGTGGGCACGCGGCGGTTCGATCAACGCCGTGAAGGGTCCCGGACCGAGAGGCGGGCGCATGTGGCTGGTGACCGCCGAGTCGGTGGCTCGCCACCTGGCAGACGAACGGCGGGAGGCCGCGCCACCGGCTATGAGTCCGGCGCCCCGACCGGCATCGGTCTCCACGCCCCCCGCCCGGACCGGGCCCACCGAGGACGGGACCGCCATGCTGGTGCCGAGGGACGCATGGGATCGCCTCATGGACCAGCTGGGCAACCTCCACGACGCCGGCGTCCAACTCGCCGAAGCCCGCGAACGGGCCGCCCGGGCTGAGACCGAAGCAGGCTTCCTGCGCGAACGGCTCACCGAACTCCGCACCGAACGCGACGACTACAAATCGAAAGTCGAACGAAACCCGACATCCTCCACCCCCGACGGTGAGCCCGAACCCTTCGGCGAGCGCCTCAAAGCAGCAGTCCGAAGACTCCTCGGAGACTGAGAGCGCCCCTCCCCCGAAGGGGGAGGTGGCAGCGACCGCCAGGTCGCTGACGGAGGGGAAGCCAAACGCGTCGCGAGGCCCACGAAGCGTTCGCCCTCCCCCTCCCCGCCTTCGGCGGTACTCCCCCCTACGGGGGTAGAAACCACAAAAAGGACCTCATCACGCGGTCCCCTCCCCCGGAGGGGGAGGCGGCAGCCGAGTAGCCACCGACGCAACGGTCCGTCCCGAGAGGCGCCGCGGCGAGTACCTTGCCGCCCGTGACGGTGCCCGAGCAGCCGGACCCTCCCGGTCGTTCTCTCTACCGCCGGATGGGGATCGCCACGGCGATCATCGCCGGCGGCGTACTGCTGTCGCGCATCCTCGGGCTGTTTCGTCAGGTGGTGTTCGCCGCCCTCGTCGGTCCGGGGGCCGAGGGCGATGCCTA
>DATKBG010000173.1:0-2631 GCA_035514255.1 Acidimicrobiia bacterium | reverse complement strand
CCCTCCCCTCCGGTCGCTCCGCTCCCTCCGGGACTCCCCCCTTCCGGGGGGAGGGACCGCAAAAGGGACCACATCACACGGTCCCCTCCCCCGTAGGGGAGGTGGCAGCTGCCGCCCTGCGAATCGCGACGCGCGAATTGCGAATCGCGCTGGACGGCGGAACGCCGGCCAGCCGTACACTCCGGCTCCATGGCCAAGACCAACCTCTACCTCGGTGGCCTCCTCGACCTCGAATCGAAGGAGCTGACCAGCGACCGCCTGCACATGGCGGCAGACGAATTGACCACCCACGGCGTGATCGTCGGTATGACCGGCTCGGGCAAGACCGGGCTGGGGATCATCTTCCTGGAGGAGGCCCTTCGGTCGGGCATCCCCACGCTGATCCTCGACCCCAAGGGGGACATGACCAACTTGCTGCTCACCTTCCCCCGCCTGGCCAAAGAGGACTTCGAGCCATGGATCGACGAGACCGAAGCCCGCCGCCAGGGCAAGGACGTCGGACAGGCTGCGCTGGAAGCGTCCCAGCGGTGGCGCGACGGCCTCGCCTCCTGGGACCTCTCCGGCGACGACATCGCGGCGCTTCGCAACAGATGCGACATGACCATCTATACGCCGGGATCTACCGCGGGGGTACCGCTCGACGTGCTTGGTTCGCTGACACCACCCCCCGGCGTCGAGGAGATCGACGACGAGACCCTGCGCGACGAGATCGCCGGACTCGTGTCGGGGATCCTCTCCCTGGTGGGCGTCGATGCCGATCTGATGAGCGACCGCGAGCCCATCCTGCTCTCCAATCTCATCGAGACCTCCTGGCGGGCGGGCGAGTCGCTCACCCTCGAAGACCTGATCGCCCGCGTCGACACCCCCCCGATGCGCAAGATGGGCGTCTTCGACATCGACACGTTCTTCCCACCCAAGGACCGCCGGGCTCTCGCCATGCGCCTCAACAACCTCGTCGCCTCTCCCTCCTTCTCCGCCTGGCGATCGGGTACGCCGCTGGATGCCGAGCACATGTTGCGAACCCCAGACGGCAAACCGCGTGCCGCCATCGTGTACATGGCCCACCTGGGCGACGACGAGCGCCAGTTCGTCGTGTCGACAGTGCTGTCCCGCTTCATCACCTGGATGCGCCGCCAGTCGGGCACCTCCGAACTCCGGGCGCTGATCTACATGGACGAGGTCTTCGGGTTCGTCCCGCCCACCGCCAACCCTCCGGCAAAGAAGCCGATCCTGAGCCTGTTCAAGTCGGCTCGCGCCTTCGGCGTCGGCATGTTGCTGGCGACACAGAACCCGGTCGACCTCGACTACAAGGCGATGTCGAATGCCGGGGCATGGTGCGTCGGGCGACTCCAGACCGAGCGCGACAAGGCGCGGATCATCGAGGCGCTGCGCTCGGCATCGGGCGAGGCCGACGTCGCCTCGCTGGACACCACGATCTCCGGACTCGCCCAACGCCAGTTCCTGATGTATCGCGCCAAGGCGAACACGCCTTCGCTCTTCACCACCCGCTGGGCCATGTCGTATCTGCGCGGGCCGCTGACGAGAGATCAGGTGGCCGTCCTCATGGGGGGAGCCGACCGGGGCGCTACCGATTTGGCCGCACCGGAGCCGACCACATCGGCCGGCGACGACGACACCACCCCGCTGGCACCGTCGGTCGCCGCCGGTACCCCGGTGTCCTACCTGAGCCCGGCCGCTCCGTGGAGCACCCAGGTGGGGGCCAAGCCGGGGGGCACCCGTTTCGGGGCGGCGGTGGCCGCCCGGGTAATGCTCAGCTACAGCGACACTGCGGCGAAGATCCGTCACCGCAGCGAGTGGGAGGCAGTCTTCCACCCGCTCACCGACCCGTTCGATCCGGGCGCGGCGATCATCGTCGATCATGACGATCGGGATTTTCTCCCCGATCCGCCTGACGGCGCCACCTACGTGCTTCCTGCCGTCGACCTGTCGAAACCTGCGTACCTGTCCAAACTCCAGAAGGAACTCACCGAGCACCTCCACTTCACCGAGAGCCTCACCGTGTTCCACAACCCCGAGCTGAAGGTCTACTCGCGGGTCAACGAAACCCGCGAGCAGTTCGTCGCCCGATGCCATGAGGAAGCTCTCGGCCGCGCCGATGCCGAGGCCGCCAAGAAGGTGGCCGGGTTCGAGCGCAAGATCGCCACCGCCCGCACGAGGATGCAAAGGGCGGGTGACGCCGTGCGCAAGGCCGAGCTCGACGCCGATCTGCGCCGACGCGAGGAGATGGTGTCGGGCGCCGAGGCGGTGCTCGGCGTGCTCATCGGGCGACGGTCCGGTACGAGAGTCACCGGTGCCGCCAATCGCCGCTCCCGCACCCAGCGGGCCGAACAAGCGGCGGAAACGGCGCGGAACCGCGTGGAGACAGCGGCAGCCCAGATCCTCGACCTCGAAGAGGAGCGCGACCGAACGATCGTCGAATTACGCGCCGAGTGGGACGCGAAGGCCGACTGGATCGACGAGCGAACCGTCTCGGCGGGGAAGACGACGACGGTCGTCCAGGACCTCCGGGTGGTGTGGATCCCGATCGGGTGACCCGGGCTACGCTTCAAGCCATGAATTCGCGACCTGCGATCGTCTCCATCGAAGACAGCACGGAGTCCGACGGCGCTC
>DATKBG010000172.1:0-9714 GCA_035514255.1 Acidimicrobiia bacterium | reverse complement strand
GGCCCGGTGGACATCCTGTGCCGGGACGCCGACGGACAGATCGTGGCCGTGGAGATCAAGCGGCGCGGCGAGATCGACGGCATCGAACAACTGACCCGCTATCTCGACTTCCTCAACCGGGACGTATCGCTAGGCCCCGTTAGGGGGCTGTTCGTCGCCACCCGGATCACCCCCCAAGCGAAAACTCTCGCCGCCACCCGCGGCATCGGCTGTGTGGAGGTGGACTACGACGAGGTCCGGGGAGTGGAAGGCAGCGCCCCACGGCTGTTCGAAATGTGAGGCAGCTAACGGCTAACGGCTAACGGCTAACGGCTACCAGCTACCAGCTACCAGCCAGACCGCAGTCCCGGTGCTTGCCGGTAGCCGGCAGCCGGTAGCGGGAGACTCCTAAAGCAGGCTTTCCACGTCGAATGAGCTCGACGGGTGGCGGAGTTTGGCGAGCGCCCGGCCCTCCACCTGTCGAACCTTTTCGCGGGTCAGGTCGAAACGCTCGCCGACCTCGGAGAGGGTCAGCGGTTCGCGACCGTCAAGGCCGTAGCGGAGCCTGATCACGTCGCGTTCCACGGACTCGAGGATCGTCATCACGGCGTCAACGTTCTGGCGGGTGGTGGCCTCGGCGGCGGCGTCAAAGGGATCGACGGCATCGGCATCCTCGACGAAGTCACCCAGGGCGCTGTCTCCTTCAGTGCCGACCGGGCGCTCCAGCGAGATGGTGTCGGCGGGGGCGGCCAGCGCCTGCTGGATCCGCTCGACCTCGAGGCCGCTCGCATCGGCGATCTCCTCCATGGTGGGGCGGCGGCGGAGCCGCTCGGTCAGGGTGAGCGTCGTCTCCTGGACGGTGCGGACGATGTCGACCATGTGGACGGGCAGGCGGATGGTCCGGCCGTGGTTGCCCAATCCCCGGGTGATCGCCTGTCGGATCCACCAGGTGGCGTACGTCGAGAACTTGAAACCCTTGCGCCAATCGAACTTCTCGACGGCGCGGATGAGACCGAGGTTGCCCTCCTGGACGAGATCGAGCAGGTCGAGCCCCCGACCGTTGTAGCGCTTGGCGATGCTGATCACGAGGCGCAGGTTCGACCGGATGAACTCGGCCTTCGCCTCGTCGGCTGCGTGTACCTCGCGATACAGGGCAGCGCGCTCGGTGGGGGAGAGGCGCCCGGCCGTTTCCAGGGTGTGTTGAGCGCGGCGCCCGGATTCCATGGTCCGGGCAAGGCGGACCTCGTCCTCTGCGGTGAGGAGCTCGTGCTCCGAGACCGACTCGAGGTACATGCCGACGGCGTCGGACAGCGGCGCTGGTTCGCGCAGCCGTTTGGCCACTCCTGGCTCCCCTTTCGGCGTCGACTCGGCGCGTGACGGTACTGCGGGCCGGACTTCCCCGCAACGGCGTCCACAGGGCCTGTGGACAAGTCGGAGTGTTTCCAAGGGACCAAACGGGGACGGGACCATGGGCGTTTCGGGTCGGACGCCCTGATCGAGATTGGGCGGACGACCGGAGTTGTCCACACCTTTCGACACGGGCGATGTCCACAGGCTCAGGCTGCCAGCCGAGCCCTCGCCGTCACGAAGATATCGTCGAGCATCGGCTCGGTGAGTCGTCCGGTGAATGTGTTCTGCTGGCTCGGGTGATAGGAGGCCAGGAGCAACCCGGTCGGACCCTCCCGGTGTGCGCCGTGCCCGAATGGGACGCGCCGATCGGCGATGCCGGTGCGCCGAGCGACGAGACGCTGCATCGCCGTCCAGGCGAAGCCACCGAGGCACACGGTGACCTTCACGCCGGGCAGCCGGTCGAGTTCCTGTTCGAGCCAGCCGGTGCAGCGGTCTCTCTCGTCGGGCGTTGGCTTGTTGGCCGGCGGCGCGCACTTGACCACCGAGGTCACCCAGCAGTCGCTGAGCAGGAGTCCGTCGCTGCGGTCGAGCGACTCGGGCTGGTTGGCGAATCCGGCCTTGTGGAGGGCCCGATACAGCCAATCGCCGGAGCGGTCACCGGTGAACATCCTGCCGGTCCTGTTGGCGCCGTGGGCGGCTGGTGCCAGGCCGACGACCAGCAGCCTGGCCGTCGGATCGCCGAAGCCACACACCGGCCGGCCCCAGTACGTCTCGTCGGCGAACGAGCGCCGCTTCTCTTTGGCGACGGCTTCGCGCCACTCGACGAGGCGCGGGCATGCGCGGCATGAGCTCACTTCGCCGCAGAGCGCCTCCACGGCTAAAGGGTCCACCGCGGGCGGCCGTGCGTCAAGCCCGGAGTGGGGTAGGTCGGATGGGGCATCTAGAGTGACCAGCCGTCGATCTGAGAGCTCTCAGCCCCGTGCCCCCCCTGGATTCCGATGCCCACACCCGGGCGCTGCAATCGCTTCCCACTGCTCTTGGGACGCGAGCGGTCGCCGGATGGCAGGCGTTCGAAGCATTCCCCATGCCGAACCCTCGCGATGAGAATTGGCGGTACGTCGAACCGGACTTCGACCTCGACCGGGTTGCCCTCACCGACACGCCAGGAGCGCCCCTGAGCGAGGACGGGATCGCCAGCGCCTCCCTCCCAGACCTCGCCGGGCGTGCCGTATCGATCGACGGCCACACCGTGTCCGCCGAAGGTTCATACGGTATCTCAGTCACTTCGCTGCCATCGACTCCAGAGCAGGTACTCGAGGGTTACGAGGCAAAGCCACCGGAGGATCGGCTCGCCGCGTTGCACGACGCCTTTGCTTTCGACGGGGTGGCGGTTCACGCTCCTCGCGGGGTAGCCGAGGCTCGCCCGGTACTGGTGGAGATGCAGGCGAGCGCATCCGGGGTCCTGGCCCTCCCGTTTGTGTTCATCCGCGCCGACGAACAGGCCGAGGTGTCCGTCGTGGTCGACCAGCGGTCACCGAGCGACGCTTCCTGCCTGGTGATCCCCAGGATCGAGGTGGTCGCGGGTCCGGCGGCGCGGGTTCGCATCACCGTGCTCCAGTCCTGGGGGACCTCGACGGTGGCGCTTGCCACCCACCGCATGAAGATCGGGCGCGATGCCTCGGTCGACGTCTCTGAGGCGGGCTTCGGCGCCGCCTACTCCCGGGTCTTGCTCGACGCGGCGCTCGTTGGGTCCGGTGCCGACGCCCGCATCAGTGGGGCCTACTTCGGCGAGCGCGACCAGACCCTCGACTACCGCTACTTCATGCGTCACGAAGCGCCGAATACGACCTCGGACATGTTCCTCAAGGGCGCCGTCGGCGACACGGCGCAGTCGGTGTTTACTGGCCTGATCAGGATCGAGCCCGCCGGTCAGAAGACGAACGCCCATCAGACCAACCGGAACCTGGTGCTCTCTGACGGTGCGGAGGCGCAGTCGGTTCCCAATCTCGAGATACTCGCCGACGACGTTCGCTGCGGTCACGGGTCGGCGGTGGGGCCTCTCGACGAGGAGCAGCGGTACTACCTGATGAGTCGGGGTCTGTCCCGGCCGCGAGCCGACCGGGTCCAGGTGCGGGGCTTCTTCGAAGAGGCGCTGCAGCGATTCTCGGTACCCGAAGTGGTCGGGCCGCTCGGCGACCTCGCCCTCGCCACCTTCGAGCGGGTGACCGCATGACCGGGTGTCGCGTCTCGATCGGGCGTATCGAGGAGTTCGCGCAGGACGTGGGAAGGCGGGTGGAGTTCGACGATCATCGGGTCGCCGTGTTCCGCATCGGTGACGACCTCTATGCGATCGGCGACCGGTGCAGTCACGCCGAGGCGTCCTTGTCGGAGGGTGAGGTGTTCGATCTGACGGTCGAGTGTCCCCGGCACGGCTCGGAGTTCGACCTGGTGACCGGCGAGCCGGGCGCGCTACCGGCCACCAAGCCGGTGCCGGTGTATGCGGTCGAGGTCATCGACGGGGAGGTCTTTCTCGATCTACCCGCGGAGCCAGAGACATGACCTCCGCGCTCGCCGTTCGCGACCTGCACGCCCGACGCGGTGCCGTCGAGATCCTCCACGGCGTCGACCTCGACATCCCGGTTGGAGAACTGCATGTGCTCATGGGGCCGAATGGTTCCGGCAAGAGCACGCTGTGCCACGCCGTGATGGGACGACCCAACTACGAGATCTCGGGCAGTGCCCTCGTCGGTGGCACCGAGGTGCTCGGACTTCCTACCGATGAGCGGGCTCGGCTCGGGCTCTTCGAGGCCTTCCAGTACCCCGTCGACATCGGTGGCGTCACCCTGCGCGAGCTGCTCACCGAGATGGAGCTCGCCGGAGCGGCCGATGCCCTCGCTCGCGGCGAGGAGGCGGCCCGGGTCCTGGGGATGGAGGCGTTCCTCGACCGGCGGGTGAACGGGAACCTGTCAGGTGGCGAGAAGAAGAAGTCCGAGATCGTCCAACTCCTGGCCCTGGCTCCGACGGCGGCGATCCTCGACGAGATCGACTCCGGCCTGGATGTGGATGCGGTGCGCGACGTCGCCGAGGCCGTCGACACGATGCGCGGGCCGGGTCTGGGCGTGCTACTGATCACCCACTACACCCGGATCATGCGGTACCTGGACGTCGACGCGGTACACGTGATGATGGCGGGCCGTATCGTTCGCAGCGGCGGCCGCGAGTTGGCCGACGAAATGGACGCCAAAGGCTACGAGGGACTTCGCCGTGAACTCGGTCTCGAGACTCCTCTCGAACAAGACCCGTTCCCCTGACCCCGTGACGGGTGACGGGCGACGGGCGACGGGGGTCGGCCGCTCGTGACCCCCCCCACACTCCCCACGCTCACCTGGGGTTCCGGTGATCGCCGGATGCTCCTACTCCACGGAATCAGCGCCAGCGCTGCCGGCTGGTGGCGGTTGGGTGCCGACCTGGCGGATCTCGGCTGGGAGGTCACCGCCCCCGACCTCCGCGGTCACGGCGACGCCCCGAAGGCGAAGAACTATTCGATCCGTGAACACGCCACCGACGTACTCGCCCTCGGCAGCCGGTGGGATGCCGTACTCGGTCACTCGATGGGTGGAGCGATCGCCGTTCTCGCCGCCTCGAAGGCGCCCGGATGGACCAAGCGACTGGTCCTCCAGGATCCGGCGCTCGTGGCGCGAGAACCCGTGGAGGCGACGATCGACTGGCTGTTGGATCCCTATCGGCGCCCGCTCACCTCGGGCCAGATGGCGCTCGACCATCCCCACTGGCATCCGAGCGACTGTGAGACCCGGGCGACCGCCCTGCGCCGTGCCGGACCTGATCTGATCACCTCGACGATCAAAGACAGCTCGCCGTGGAACGTTATCGAGGAGACCGCCGCCCTGACGGTACCGACGACGATCATCGGTTCAGACCCGGCGTGTGGTGGGATCATGGCCCGGACCATTGCCGGGTGGCTCGCCGACACCAACCCCCTGTTGAACTACGTGCTCTTACCGGGTGCCGAGCACTCGGTACATCGAGACGATCGGCTGTATCCGGAGTACTTCCGGATCGTGCGGGAAGCCCTCGACGGAATGCCTACCCTGCGGGGCGGCGAGGAGGAGCGAGCGTGAGTACCCGGTCGGAACGAGATTCGATGGGCGAGGTGGCGGTTCCCGAGGCGGCCTACTACGGCGCTTCGACGCAGCGAGCGGTGGACAACTTCCCGATCTCGGGGATCGGGATGGGCCGACGGATGATCGAAGCCCTCGGGATGATCAAAGCCGCCGCGGCTCGGGTCAACGGCGAGATCGGAGCGGTCGACACCGAGACGGCGGCCGCTATTGCCGACGCAGCCGAGGAGGTTGTCGTCGGTCGCCACGACGGTGAGTTCGTCCTCGACGTCTTCCAGACCGGCTCGGGCACCTCCACCAACATGAACGCCAACGAGGTGATCGCCAATCGCGCCGGTGAGATCCTCGGTGCCGAACTGGGCAGTCGCCGCGTCCACCCGAACGACCAGGTCAACGCCGGGCAGTCCTCCAACGACGTCATTCCGAGCGCCATCCACGTGGCGGCGGCGTCGGTGATCCACGGGGAGACGATCCCAGCCCTCCGTCGTCTCGCCGCGGCCCTTTCCGCCAAGGCCACCGAATTCGACGGCGTGGTCAAGTCGGGGCGCACCCACCTCATGGACGCGACGCCCGTGCGTCTCGGCCAGGAGTTCGGGGGCTATGCCACCCAGGTCACCAAGAGCGCCGAGCGGCTCGAGGCCGCGCTCGAAGGTCTCTACGAGCTGGCCCTCGGGGGAACGGCGGTCGGAACCGGGATCAACGCACCTCCCGGGTTCGCCGGGGCCGTGGTGGCGAACATCGCGGAGCGAACCGGCCTCCCCTTCCGGACCGCCGACGACTACTTCGAGGCCATGGGGGCCAAGGACGCGGCGGTCCACGCCAGCGCTGCGCTCCGGGGGGTGGCCGTGGCATTGTTCAAAGTGGCCAACGACGTCCGTTGGCTGGGGTCGGGACCCCGAACCGCCATCGGTGAGATCGCCCTGCCTGAGACCCAGCCCGGATCATCGATCATGCCGGGGAAGGTCAATCCGGTGATGTCCGAGATGGTGATGCAGGTGGCCGCCCAGGTGGTCGGCAACGATGCCACGGTCGCCTGGGCCGGCGCCAACGGAAACTTCGAGCTCAACGTGATGATGCCGGTGCTCGCCCACAATCTCCTCCAGTCGGCCGAGCTGCTGGCGGCGGCGGCCGACACCTTCCGGGAACGCTGCGTCGAGGGCATCCGGGCCAACGAGGAACGCAGCCGCTGGTTGGTCGAACAGAACATCATCGTGGTGACGGCACTGGTGCCCCACATCGGATACGACGCAGCGGCGAAGGTGGCCAAGGAGGCATTCGCCAGCGGTCGCGGCGTGCGCGAAGTCGTGCTGGACACCGGACTCATGGAGCCCGATGAGTTGGACCGCGCGCTGGACCTACGGAAGATGACCGAAGGCGGAGTGGTCGAGTAGCGCGTCCAAGTACCCAGTACCAGGTACTAAGTACCAAGTACTCCGCATGTCTACTCGATCGGTCTAGCCCTCGCGTTGCCCCTGCTTCGGTTCTAGATCCCCTTGAAGAGGCATCCGATCGCCAGCAGGACCCCGCCCGCCGAGACGAGCAGGAAGGCTGTGTCGGCCCCGAGGTCGAGGATGCCGGTGTAGTAGCCGAGCATTCCGACAGCTATGAGGATCACGGAGATCCAGAAGGTGATTGCATACGGTGCGGACAGGCGTTTGTTCATGTACGGGGCCTACCCAGCGCTGAGGCGCTCTAAACCTCACCCATCCCCGCTCAGAGCCTCCTGGAGCGTCGTCCAGGCCAGGTCGGCGCACTTGATGCGTACTGGGAAGCGCCGAACCCCGGCGAGCGCCTCGAGGTCGCCGAGGGCCTCTCCGGGCCGATCGGGGTCGATACCCGGGTCCCCCGGTTCGATGCCGAGTAGCCGTTTCACCCCCTCGATCAGGCTGGCGATCTCGTCACGGGTCATGCCCACGATGCGGTCGGCGAGCATCGAGGCCGATGCCTGGCTGATCGAACATCCACGCCCGAACACCGCGGCGTCGGTCACTCGATCGTCTTCGAACTCGAGGTCGAGGGAGATCTCGTCGCCGCACAACGGGTTGTGGCCCTCGGCGTGCGCGTCGGGCTCCTGGAGGCGGCCCGCCCGCCTCGGATTGCGGTAGTGGTCGAGGATCACCTGCCGGTACAACTCGTCAAGCGACACCGAACAGCCTCCTGGCCTCGTGCAGGGCGACGACGAGGGCGTCGACCTCTTCCGGCACGTTGTAGACGTAGAAGGACGCCCGGGCCGTTGCCGGGACGTCGAGCACCCGCATGAGCGGCTTGGCGCAGTGGTGGCCGGCACGCACCGCGATTCCGTGCTGGTCGAGGATGGTGGCCAGATCATGGGGATGGATGTCGGCGAGGGTGAACGACACCGCCCCGCCACGGACCTCGAGGTCGGAGGGCCCGTATACGGTGAGGTCGGGTACCTCGGAGAGCCGCTCCAGGGCGTACCCGGTGATCTCCTTCTCGTGCTGTCTGACGGCGTCCATGCCGATCGCCGCCAGGTAGTCGGCCGCAGCACCGAATCCGACGGCCTCGGCGATCGGCGGGGTGCCAGCCTCGAACTTGTGCGGCACGTCGGCCCAGGTCGAGGCGTGCAGGTCGACGTCGCGGATCATCTCGCCGCCACCCTCGGCAGGCTCCATCTCCTCGAGCAGCTCGGCACGCCCCCAGAGGCCACCGATGCCGGTGGGCCCTAGCATCTTGTGGCTGCTGAAGGCGAGGAAGTCGACACCGAGGTCGCCCACTGCGGTGGGAAGGTGGGGGACCATCTGGGCGCCGTCGACCACGGTGATCGCACCCACCGATCGTGCGGCCTCGGCGAGTTCGTCGACCGGGCCGATCGAGCCTACAACGTTGGACATCCCGGAGAAGGCGACCACCTTGACCCGATCGTCGATCAGCCCATCCAGGGCTGCGGTGTCGATGCGGTGGTCATCGGTGAGGGGCAAGTACACCAGCTCGGCCCCGGTGTGACGGGCGACCAGCTGCCAGGGGACCACGTTGGCGTGATGCTCCAGCAGGGTGAGCATCACCCGGTCCCCCTCGCCGAGGTGGTCCAGGCCCCATCCGTAGGCGATCAGGTTGATCGCCGACGTGGTGCCACGCACGAAGACCAGCTCCGACGCGGGAGCGCCGATGAGTGCAGCGACCTTGCCGCGAGCGCCCTCATAGGCCTCGGTGGCCTCCTCGGCGAGGGTGTAGGCACCACGGTGCACGTTGGCGTAGCTGGTCCGGTAGAAGCGGTCCATGGCGTCGAGCACCTGTATCGGCTTCTGGGTGCTCGACGCGCTGTCGAGGTAGGCAAGGGGGTGGCCGTTGACCTCACGCTGGAGGATCGGGAAGTCGGCCCGCAGGTGCGACAGGTCAGACATGAGTCTCCAGTCTCCAGTCTCCAGTCACCAGCCAGACGCGGCGCGCGGATCCGATGGCTGTCACTCGGACCGCGCCGGGATCCTGAAGGCGTCGTAGCCTTCGAGCTCGATGCGCTGAGCGAGGTCGGGTCCTCCCGACTCGACCACGGTGCCGTCGACGAACACGTGCACCACATCCGGGGTGATGTGGTCGAGCATGCGCTGGTAGTGGGTGATGATGAGGAACCCGCGCTCCGGTGAGGCCAGCTGTTGGACACCCTCGGCGACGGTGCGCAGCGCGTCGATATCCAGACCGGAGTCGGTTTCGTCGAGGATCGCCATCTCTGGTTCCAGAACGGCCATCTGGAGCACTTCATTCCGCTTGCGCTCGCCTCCCGAAAAGCCCTCGTTGAGGTACCGGTCGGCGAACTCCGGGTCCATTCCGAGCGTGCGCATCGTGTCGGCCACCTTGAGGCGAAGCTCGAGGACCGTGTAGTCGGTGCCCGTTCGATTGCTCAGCGCGGCCCGTAGGAAGTTGACCACGGTCACCCCCGGGATCTCCTCGGGATACTGAAAGGCCAAGAACATCCCGGCGCGGCCCCGTTTGTCCGGCGTCCATGCGGTCACGTCCTCACCCTTGTAGAGGATGCGGCCGGTCACCGTGTAGGCACGGTGGCCCATCAGGACGTTGGCCAGCGTCGACTTGCCGGAGCCGTTGGGGCCCATCAGCGCATGGATCTCGCCGCGTTCGACCGTGAGCGAGACGCCCTTGAGGATCTCGATGCCGTCGACCGAGGCGCGCAGGTCCTCGATCACGAAGAAGGGGGTTTCCGCCACGGACCGAGGATATCGGGCAAGGGGGCGGTACAGAAAAGGGAGAGGGGCTATTGGCTCTTAGCTCCTAG
>DATKBG010000171.1:0-11929 GCA_035514255.1 Acidimicrobiia bacterium | reverse complement strand
GGGCCGTGTCCACGGGTGTCCACGGGAGTCCACCGAGGCTGGAGCTATGGGCTCTCGGGTCCACCGGCGTCCACGGCCGTCCGTAGGAATCCACAGCGAATGGCTCCCAACTTGGCTCCCAAGCGAGAGCGCTACCAACGGTGGCAGCAGAGGTACTGACCTCCCTCCCCTAGGCCCTTGAGCTCCCACGGGCCCTGTCGCGGTGAACGTGACCGACTCAGAATCCACGCTACCAACGACATGCTGGCTCACCAGGACTTCTTCGGGCGCTGTGCCAGCCGACGCCCGAGATGACCAGCGCGGAGTCCACGACCGGCAGCGCGACCAAGGCCACGCTCATCCTGCCCCGTCCTCGCGCTGCAGGGTCACGCTGCAGCTGTAGGTGATCTCCCCGCCAAAGGTCCATTGAGCGGAGGCGGTGCCGGGCGGGCCGACCGTGATGGCGGGGTCCGCCCCGAAGCAGACCCAGGAGGCGATGCCCGTGGCACTGGTCAGGTTCTCGCTCACCCGGAACCGGAAGGCCGCGCCGTCGAAGATGCTGCCCTCCAGCCCGAGGGTCCCGGCGTTGGCGAAGGCGACTGGGCCGAGGGCGGTGTCGCAGCTGCCCGCCTCGGTACCGTCGATGGAGCCAGTGACCTGTCCCCCCTCCACCGTGAGCCGGACCGCCCCCTCGGCGGACCCGCTGCACCCGCCGCCGGTGATCACCGAAACGAACGTCCCGCTCCAGTGCTCGATGTCCTCGGTGATGAACATGATCTCGCCACCCGGCGGGTCTATCAGGAGTACCCGCCGGCCCCAGGCGTCCTCGGCGAACACCCGGATCACGATCACGGGAGGCGGGTCCTCCGGGACGATGTAGGTGACCTCGTCCCGGCGGCGGCCCTCCCAGCCCTCGGCCGCCGTGCCGGCGGCCAGGGCGGCGACGTGCCGCCGCAGGTCACAGTCGGGAGTGTCGAACACCTCGTCGGCGAGAACACCCTCGGGTCCTTCGACCCGAATCGAGCGTATCCCCGGACCCAGCAACATCACCTCCATGGCCAACGCCCGGATCGTGATCTCGTCGCCCGGCTCGACGGTGGAACCGGGTGCGGGATGTGACTTCACCATGAGCACAAAGTTGTCGGGGTAAAAGTCCGGGATTTGGGTCTGCCCCGCCTTGGACTCGGCCTCACGCCCGGCCAGCCAGGCAACCACGTGGATCTCGGTGCCGGGCATATCGCTCTCTCCCGACGCCAACAAGCAAGAGTCGAATCGGGCTTGCTTCCCCGGACCCGTGACCGTCGCCGGGATCCGGGTGGGCTGCCCGACAATGGCCGCCACCATTGTGATGCCTGCCCGCTCCTCGATGTCGCAGCCCGGAGCGAACGCCTCTGTCCAGACCCGCTCTTCGAGCTCAAAGGGAGCGAATTCCACCCATACCTCGTCCATGTGGCAGGGTGTGGGCGGAGCGGGCTCGTAGTACCTCTCGCCGCTTTCAATCTTATCCCACCACTCCCGCAGCTCAGGCGAAACGCCTTCATACCAGCCGTCATCATCCCAGTCGAAGCTGTCGCTGGGCCCCGAAGCGGGTGGCTGTGCCTCGGCGGTCTCACCGGCCGTCGCCTGGCTCGCCGATCCGACGGTATGCGCAGTCTCGCCCTCCTCGGCAACCCTCCACAGGGTGGCCAACTCGTGCCCGCCGAGCGAGGCGACCACCTCGTACCAGCCCGCCGCCAACATTCCCTGAGACAACCCGACTGAGAAGGCGCGCTGGGAGGCAGCCACCGTGATCTCATGGGAAAACAGATGTTGAGGCCCACCGAAGCCGTCGAGCCGGAACCACTCCACCGTCAGCGTCGACCCCTCCGGCACCTCACCCACCGCCACCAACGCCGTCACCAGCGGGTCGGTGGCGGCGAACGTCACCGCAGGTGCGATCGGCATGCCGCGCCGGTCGATCGCCGGCGAGATCACCATCCCCCGCAATACCGCATTCGGGAGATAGCGGGCAACGAAGTCGTCCTGCACCTCACCGAACGCCTCGAGGAGCTCCTCGCGACTCTGACCTACAGGCCGTTCGACTCCGGCACAGGCCGCCAGGACGAGGGTGATAGCGACGGCGAGGTTCATCGGACCGCGCCACCCCCGGCCGATCCTCGACGAGCGCATCAGGAGCGATAACGAGGCTCTTGGATCCCGTGATGCCGGGTGACCCACTTGAACTTCTCCGGTGGAGGCGCCACATTCTAGGACCGACCCCTGGGCCGTGCGCTGCGACGGAATGCCCGTCGGAGGGGTCGAGTTGCAGGGATGCATGGCTCCCGCGTCGCTGGTACGAGTGCGACAGAGCCAAGATCCTCACGGGCAGGCGACAGCGACGGAGCGCCGAGAGCCCCTCGGCAGAGCAAGGTCCCGAGGGAACGGCTCCCGAGAATGGCTCCCACGATGGCCCCCGGTCAGGCAGCGCACACCCCACGCGTCGAAACTCCCGCCTGAGCGGGGGCTCTGCCTAGCGCGCCCGGAGGAACTCGAATCCCCAACCTCCTGATCCGTAGTCAGACGCTCTGTCCAATTGAGCTACGGGCGCAGCGAGGGCATCGTAGTAGCCGCCCCTACTAGAACCGCCGGTGCAGTCGAGACAGTCCGCGGGTACACTCCCCCGTCCACTTGATGCACGACCGCTCGGAACCTCCCAGTACCGGGCCGTCGGCCCCGAAGCCGACGGCACCATTCACTCCCCTCCATGGGGAGACCCTGACCACGCCCGCGTCCCGCCGCGGGCTGAGCTGTTAGCGGGCGCCGATGGACAACCCTGCACTCCAGTTCACCCTGATCGGCATCCTCATCCTGATCAACGCCGCGTTCGCCGGCACCGAGATCGCCCTGATCTCGCTGCGCGAGGGCCAACTCAATCGCCTTGAGGAGTCGGGTGGCGCTGGTCGTGTGCTTGCACGACTGGCGCGCGATCCGAACCGTTTCCTGGCGACCATCCAGATCGCCATCACCCTGTCGGGGTTCCTGGCATCCGCCTACGCGGCGGTGTCGCTCGCCGATCCGGTATCGCGCCAGCTGGACTTCCTCGGCAACGCGGCGGTTCCGGTGTCGATCGTCGTCGTCACCCTGGGAATCTCCTTCATGAGTCTCGTGTTCGGCGAGCTGGCACCGAAACGGCTGGCTATGCAGAGCGCGGAACGCTGGGGTCTTGTGACGGCTCGCCCGCTCACCGTGCTCGCGTCCATCGCATCACCGATCGTGTGGCTCCTCTCGAAGGCGACCAACATCGTGGTTCGGCTGCTCGGCGGTGATCCCGACCTCCAGGGCGAAGCACTCACCGAACAGGAATTGCGCGACCTGATGTCCACCCAGACCACCTTCAGCCTCCTCCAACGCGAGATCATCAGCGGTGCCTTCGACATCTCGGAGCGCCGGCTCCGTGAGCTCCTCGTCCCACGACGGGATGTGCTGGTCCTCGACACCTCCCTCTCAGCCGAGGAGGCACTCGCCACTCTGCTCGAGTCGGGCCACTCGCGAGCGCCAGTCGCCCCGGAGGGCAATCTCGACCTGTCCACCGGCATCGTTCACCTTCGGGACCTCATCGGTGCCGCCGGAGCGCTCGAGGATCTCGCGGGTCCGCCCACGGTGTTCCCCGAGACGGCCAAGGCTCTCGACGTGCTGCGCGAGATGCAGCACGCCCGCCAGCACCTGGCGATCGTGGTCAGCGAGCATGGTTCCGGCGAGGGAATCATCACCATCGAAGACCTCATCGAAGAGCTGGTCGGCGAGATCTACGACGAGTCTGACAAGGACCTGATCCGGGTCGAACGCCTCCCGGATGGAAGTCTGGAACTCCCCGGCAACTTCCCCATGCATGACCTGGTGGATCTCGGCGTAACCCTCCCCGAAGGCGAGTACACCACGGTCGCCGGCGCCGTGCTCGACTCGTTGGGCCGAGTACCAGAGGAACCCGGCGACGTGGTGGACATCGATGGGTGGCAGCTGCGGGTGCTCGCCGTCGAGGACCGCGCCATCACCCGCGTGCGACTCCGGAGACTCGACGAGCCCGCCGACAAGTCGTCGGAGCCGCCACGCTGAGGGGGTGAGCGAAAGGCTCGCCCCCCGAACCTCAGTCCGTGAGGCCGAGATCCACCGGCTTCTGCATCTTCGACCAGGTGATCGCGGCGCCGAGTACCACGAGAGCCACGCCGGCGATGACGAAGCGCATCCCGGAGTCCCGCATGAGGATCACTGCAGGCAGGATGAGCAGCGAGATCAGGTTCATCACCTTGATCAGCGGATTGAGTGCCGGACCAGCGGTGTCCTTGAAAGGATCTCCGATGGTGTCCCCGATGACCGCCGCCGTGTGCGAGTCGGAGCCCTTGCCACCCATGTGCCCGTCCTCGATGTATTTCTTGGCGTTGTCCCACGCCCCACCCGAGTTGGACAGGAAGTTGGCCATCAGCTGACCGGTGAGGATCGTCGCCGCCAGGAAGGCACCGAGGGCGAAATAGTTGATGCCGAAACCGATGATCACCGGGGTGAGCACCGCCAGCAGCGCCGGGGTGAGCAGCTCACGAAGCGACGCCCGCGTGCAGATGTCGATCACCGGTCCGTAGTCGGGGCGACGCTCGCCACGCATAATCGCCCCGTCGGCGAACTGCCGGCGCACCTCCTGCACCACCACCGACGCCGAGCGGGCCACTGCCCGGATCGCCAGGCTGGAGAACATGAAGGCGATCGAGCCACCGATGAGCAGTCCGATGAACGTCGCCGGGTCGGCCACGTTGATCGACGTCTCGAACTGGGTGAACAGGGCAGACCCGGTGGCCTCCAGCCCGAGCTCGCCAGAGATAGTCTCGATGAACGAAGCGAACAGCGCTACGGCGGCGATCACTGCCGACCCGATGGCGAAGCCCTTGGTGACCGCCTTCGTCGTGTTGCCCACGGCGTCGAGGCCGACGAGCACGTCACGGCCTTCGCCGTGGAACTGCCCGGACATCTCGGCGATGCCGGCTGCGTTGTCTGCCACCGGGCCGAAGGTGTCCTCAGAGACGATGACACCGGTGGTCGCCAGCATGCCCATACCGGTGAGAGCCACCAGGTACAGCGAGAACATGATGTTGCCGCCGCCGAAACCAATCGCCACGCCGATGGCGCCGGAAATAGCGACGATCGCCCACACCGACGACTCCAGGCCGGACGACACACCGGCGAGGACGGTCGTCGCCGGGCCGGTGCGGGTGGCCTCGGCGATCTCGCGAACCGGCTTCTCCTCGGTCGACGTGAAGTACTCGGTGAGGCGGCTCACCACCTGGGCGAGCACCAATCCGGTGACCACAGCGCCGAACACCTTCCAACCCTCGTTGCCGTTGTCGTTGCCCACGTAGAGCAGGGATACGGCGAGGGTGCCGGCCACGGTGAGCAGCCCGGCGGTGAGGAATCCGCGATTGATGGGTGCCATCGCGGACCGGTCACGCTTGGTGGCACGCACCTGGAAGACGCCGACGATCGACGCCACCACCCCGATGGCGCGCACGACGACCGGGAAGATCAACCCGAGCGCCGGGTTGGCGCCGATCGACGCGAAGGCGGCCACGCCGAGGATGATCGATGCCACCAGCGTCACCTCGTACGACTCGAACAGGTCCGAGGCCATGCCAGCGCAGTCGCCCACGTTGTCACCGACATTGTCGGCGATGGTGGCCGGATTGCGAGCGTCGTCCTCGGGGATGCCCTGCTCGATCTTTCCCACCAGGTCGGCGCCCACGTCGGCCGCTTTGGTGAAGATGCCACCGCCGACCCGCAGGAAGAGGGCGATGAGAGAACCACCGAAGCCGAAGCCGATGAGGATCGCCGACGAGGTGTTCTGGAAGATCATGATGATGACGGTGGCGCCGAGGAGTCCGAGGCCGACCGTGTACATGCCGGCGACGCCACCGGTGCGGAAGGCGACCTTGAGGGCTGCGGCGAGTGAGCCGGAACGGGCGGCTGCCGCGGTACGGACGTTGCCCCTGACGGCCAGGCTCATGCCCAAGAAGCCGGTGAGCCCGGAGAGGAACGCTCCGGCGATGAAGGCGAGCGTCCGGAACAAGCCCGACTCGAAGAAGTTCAGGGCTGCGGAGCCATCAGCAGGTCGGATAACCGCGGTCGAGGTGAAGAACACGACCGCGGACAGGGGGATGAGGATGAGGAGGATCGTCTGGAACTGACGCCGCAGGTAAGCCATCGCTCCTTCCTGAATGGCGAGGGCGACCTCCTGCATCTTCTCGGTGCCGGCATCCGCTCGCATGACACCGCGGGTGAGTACCACGCCGACGATGAGGGCCAGCACCGCCGTCCCCGCTGAAATCCACAGCCACAACCACTCGGTCGAGCCGAGGGTGAACTCTTGCCAGCCGCCCTCACCGGCAGCCATGATCAGCATGTCCAAAACCAACCTCCATGTCGCGACGCAACCAGAACCGGTCGCCAGGATGCCGTGAGGATAGGCGGATCGAACGGCCCGGCGGTCGCCGGGCACGGTCCGGCCCCATTCCCGTAGTGTGACGCGCCAACACGGAAGGATCGATGCACCAGGGACTCGCCGACCTGGCCGACCGATACTGGGAGGCCAGCCTCGCCCATCACCCCACCACGGCTTCGCTGATCGGCGACCACCGCTTCGACGCCGAACTGCAAGACGCCTCCCGTGAGGCAGAGGACGCATTCATCGACGAGCTCGAGGATCTCGCTTCCGCCGCCGCCGATATCGACCCCTCCGACCTGCAACCGGAGGAACGCATCAGCCGCGCCGTTCTGGCCTTCGAGGCGCGGTCGCAGGCCGAGGCGCTCCGAAGCCGCCTCGCCGAACTGGCGGTCGACCCGATGAAGGGCGTGCACATCTCGCTGATCCAGGGGATCGGCCAGCTACGCGCCCGGGACCGATCGCAGGCCGAAGCGTTCGTCGCCAAGGCCTCCAAGGTGGGATGGCTCTTCGATCAGACGATCGAACGCCACCGCCAGGGTGTGGCCGGCGGGAGGACGCCGCCACGCGTCCTGGTCGAGAAGGTGATGGGACAGATCGACGCCTACCTGGCAGCACCGGCCGACGACGATTCGTTCCTGCACATACCGGCACCCGTTTCGATGAGCCAGGGGGAGGTCGACACCTGGCGTGCCGAGATGAGACGACAGGTCGAGTCGGTGATCCGGCCCGCATTCGAACGGTACCGGCAGGTGATCGCCGATGAGGTCCTCCCGGTGAGTCGCCCGCCGGACCGCTCCGGAATCGGTTGGCTGCCCGACGGTGACGAGGTCTACGGACGCGCCGTGACCCGATACACGACTACTGACCTCACACCCGCTGAGATCCACCAACTCGGACTCGACGACATCTCGGCACTGGAGGACGAGTACCGCAGCCTCGGCGCGGTGGCACTGGACACCTCGGACGTCCCCACCATCTACGAGCGGCTTCGCACCGACCCGGCACTTCGCTTCGAGGATGCAGACCAGGTGCGTGCCGCGGCCGAGGACGCTCTGGCACGAGCTAACGCCGCAGTTCCGCAGTGGTTCGGGCGGCTGCCGAAGGCGCCCTGCGTCGTGGAACCGATTCCCGAGGTCGGAGCTGGCGACTCGACCATCGCCTACTACCTGATGCCGTCAGAGGACGGCGCCCGGCCCGGCATCTACTTCATCAACCTCACCGAACCCACCACCCGGACCCGGTACGAGGCCGAGGCACTCGCCTTCCACGAGAGTGTGCCCGGGCACCACCTCCAGCTTTCCATCGCCCAGGAACTCGACGGTGTGCCCGCCTTCCAGCGCCACCCCTTCGGGGGCACCGCCTATATCGAGGGGTGGGGCCTGTACACCGAGCGGCTGGCCGACGAGATGGGCCTGTATTCGGGCGACCTGGCGCGGCTCGGGATGCTGTCGTTCGATTCGTGGCGCGCCTGCCGCCTCGTCGTCGACACCGGCATGCACGCCAAGGGCTGGTCGCGCCAGCAGGCGATCGACTACATGCTGGCCAACTCCCCGCAGGCTCCGAACAACGTCGTCAACGAAGTGGACCGCTACATCGGATGGCCCGGCCAGGCACTGGCCTACAAGATCGGCCAGCACCGCATCATGGACCTACGCGAAGAAGCACAACGGACGCTCGGCGACCGTTACGACATCAAGGCATTCCACGACGTGGTCCTCGGCTCCGGCCCGGTGCCGCTAGACGTGCTCACCGAGATGGTGCGCGAGTGGAGTAGCGAGGGACGAGTAGCGAGTAGCGAGTAGCGAGTAGCGAGGGACGAGGGGAGCCGATCGCGAATCGCGAATCGCGAATCGCGAATCGCGCTTTTTGCGGAGAGGGAGGGATTTGAACCCTCGAAGGGGCTTAAAACCCCTTACTCGCTTAGCAGGCGAGCGCCTTCGACCGCTCGGCCACCTCTCCCGAGTCCTGCATTGTGGCAGCGGTGGACGGTAACCACACCGCTCACGCCAGCGCGTGGACCACAGCACCCGCTACCGCGAGCACGGCGATGACACGAAGCAGCGGCCAGCGCAGCACGGTGAGCGCCACCACACCTGCCACCGCGAGGCCCGCGGCGAGCACGTCGATGCTCGACCAGCGGGGAACCAGCAGGCGCATCGGGCCGACGGTCCTCTCGGCGAGTTCTCCAAACAGAGTGTGGAGAGCGAACCAGGCAGCCAGGTTGGCGATCACTCCAACGACCACCGCCGTGATCGCCGAGAGTGTCGTCGTGAGGGACGGATGGTCCCGGACCCGGTCGACGTACGGTCCGCCCACGAAGATCCACAGAAAGCACGGGACGAACGTGACCCAGGTCACGAGCGCAGCGCCGAGGATGGCGGCCGTCATCGGGTCCTGACCGGCGAGTCGGTATGCACCGATGAATCCGACTAACTGCACCACCTGGATGGCGGGTCCGGGAGTCGACTCGGCCATCCCCAGGCCGTCCACCATCTCCCCCGGCATGAGCCACCCGTACACCTGAACCGCCTGCTGGGCGACGAAGCTGAGCACTGCGTACGCACCTCCGAACGTGACCACGGCGGCCACCGCGAAGAAGGCACCCAGCTCGAACCACACGGAACTCGCACCGGCTACAACGCCAGCAACCCCAACCGGAAGCAGCCAGAGCATCAGCCCGGCGACGGCCACCCGTGAGGCCCGGCGGGGATCCGTCGGTGTCGAGACGCCGTCGTCGATCAGGGTGGGCACATCGGGCGCATGCCCACCATCGGATCCCACGAACCATGCGGGCCGCAGCCGACCCACCAGGAAGCCAACGCCACCCGCCGTCACGATCACGAGAGGAAAGGCCACATCGAAGAAGAAGAGCAGGATGAACCCGAGAACCGCCGTCGCAGCGAGCGCTTTGGTACGAACTGCCCTCCGGCCCAGCCGGACCACCGCGGTGGCAACGATCGCCAGCACCGCCGGCTTGATGCCGTAGAACAGCGCTTCGACCAGGCGCGTGTCGCCGAAGGTGACGTACACGATGCTGAGTCCCAAAATGGCGACGAAGCCCGGGAGTATGAACAGCCCGCCGGCGACGAGTCCGCCCTTGATTCCGTGGAGCAACCAGCCGATGTAGGTGGCGAACTGCTGCGCCTCGGGCCCGGGGAGGAGCATCGTGAAGTTGACGCCATGGAGGAAGCGCCGCTCCGAGATCCACCGACGCTCTTCGACGAGCATCCGGTGCATCATCGGGATCTGTGCGCCAGGGCCTCCGAAGCTGTTGAGCCCGACCAACCACCACACGCGAGTCGCCTGACGCAGGGTCACGTCCTCGGCATGTGGTCCGCTCACCGTCGCCTCCGCCGGTCGCCGCCCCGATTTGGTCAGCCTAGATAATGGTCGCTCAGGTTCGACCCGACCGACGCCGCGACTCGTCGTCGAGATGGGTCCGCTCGGCCAACGGTGCCCCGGACCAGAAGACGGCCCGTCCGATCAAGTGTGCCCCCACCGGCGCGGTGATGAACTGCAACAACGCCACCAGCCCCAGCTTGGCCACCTGCACGGCACCCGGATGCACGAGGGCGGTGCCGGTGAGAATGAGGAGCAGCCCCGCCGTCGCCGGCTTAGTCGCGGCGTGCATGCGGGTGAGCACGTCTGGGAAGCGCAGGAGGCCGACCGCGGCGATCAGGGTCAGAGCGGCACCCAGCACCAGCAGAACGGAAGCGGTCACTTCGATCATCGGTCCCCCCGTCCGACGAATCGGGCGACGAGCGCGGTCCCCAGGAAGGCGAGCAGCGCGGCGACGACCATGACGTCGAGGTAGGCGGCCTCGCCGGTCCGCGCGGCATGTACGGCAACACCACCCACCACCGACAGCAACAGTGCGTCGAGAGCGATGATCCGGTCCGCCAGGGTGGGGCTGATCACAACCCGGAACAGGAAGAGCAGCGACGCCAGCGAGAGCAAGACGAACGCGACCGTCGTCGCCATCTCAACCATCGGCGAACTCCTCCTCCGCTGCCGACCGCGGCTGCACCGCCGCCACCAGATACCGCTCGAGCGTGCTGACATCGGCGCGGGTCCGGGCGGTCGACTCGAAGTGGAGTACGTGGATGAAGAGGGTCGTCGGCTCCATAGTCACATCGATGGTGATGGTCCCGGGCGTGAGCGACACCAGATTGGCCACTCCGGCGATGATCGTCGGATGGGCCGTCGCAAGCGGCACCGAAACGATCGCGGGTCGGGTGCGGTCCCTCGGGGTCACGATCTCCCAGGCGACGATCGCGGTCGCAACGGTGAGCCGCCACAGGAAGTAGCCGGCCAAACGGACGGCGTTGATCGGGCGGAAGCTCAGCCCGCCGGCCTGTCGGCGGGACGGGAGGATCCAGATCGCCACGGTCGCCGCGCCCAAGCCGCCGAGGAAGTTCGCCCAAGACACGCTTCCCCATAGGGCGAACCAGATCAGGGTGAGTGCTACCAGCGATAGCAGAGGACGCCTCATTCGCCCATCACCGCCGTCACGTAGACCGACGGATCGATCAGGCCCCGTGCGGCGACCTCGCCGAGCTCGTAGAGCGGAGTGGCGGCCGCCACGAAGGCGAGGCTGGCAACGACCAGACAGGCGGTGGCACCGACCATCAGCGGAGGCAGACGACGCGGCTCGATGGTGTCGCTCTCCATCGGGTCTCCCCAGAAGGCGCTGGCCCAGATCTTCGTCATCGAGAAGAGGGTGAGAACGCTGACGAGAAGCGACACACCGACCGTGACATGTGCCCCCGCCTCGAACCCGCCCTGGATCAGAGCGAGCTTGGCCACGAAGCCTGAAGATGGCGGAACTCCGGCGAGGCTGAGCGCGGGCAGCAGGAACAACACCGCGAGTACCGGCGCGGTGTGCATCAGCCCGCTGAGGCGCCGTAGGGCACCGGTACCGGCCCGCTCCTCCACCAGTCCGGCAACGAGGAACAGGGTGGTCTTCACGATGATGTGATGGACGATGTAGAACACGGCGGCGGCAAGTCCGGCAAGGGTGAACAGTGCCAGGCCGAAGATCATGTACCCGATCTGGCTGACGATGTGGAAGCTCAAAATTCGCTTGATGTCGTCTTGAGCGACGGCACCGAGGACGCCGACCAGCATCGTCAGTGCCGCCACCACCAGCAGCAGGCGCGACGGCTGGTCATGGCCGAAGAGCAGTGTGTGGCTGCGGATGATGGCGTAGACGCCGATTTTGGTGAGTAGCCCTGCAAAGATTGCGGTGACCGGCGAGGGTGCCACCGGATAGGAGTCCGGAAGCCAGAAGAAGAGCGGGAAGATCGCCGCCTTGATGCCGAACACCACCAGGAAGAGCAGCCCCAAGCCGCTGCGCAGCGCGGGCGTGACTTCGCCCAGCTTGCCCGACAGGTCGGCCATGTTGACCGTGCCGGTGGAGGCATAGACGAGGGCGATCGCCGTGAGGAAGAGCATGGAGGCGACGAGGCTGATGACGATGTAGGTGAC